>DAOVVG010000003.1 GCA_030632175.1 Gammaproteobacteria bacterium | reverse complement strand
TCGGCTTCCAGCTGTTCCTGCATGCGAATCGCTTGTTCCAGCGAGGTGCCGGGAATACGCAAGGCATGCATGGCGATGTCGCCTTCGTCGAGGTTCGGTACAAACTCCGAACCCAGCTGCGTGGCAAGCAAACCGCCAACGGCAACCAGAAGCGTTGCCAACCCTGTCACGGCCCAACGAAATCTGAGTGCCGCAATCAACAGCGGCCGATACAAATTGAGGGCGGAACGGATCGCCACATTCTCCTTTTCGTGCACAGGTTTCTTAAAGAGCAGTGCGATGCCGGCGGGCACAAAAGTCACAGACAGCACCATGGCACTGACCAGGGCTATTACCACGGTAATCGCCATCGGGTGAAACATCTTGCCTTCTACCCCGCTTAAGGCAAAGATCGGAAGATAAACGGCGGTGATAATAAAGACACCAAACAGCGCCGGGCGTATCACCTCCCGGGTCGCATCAAATACCACAGCCAGTCGCTCGTTCAGCGCCAGCGTGCCACGTTTTCCAGATTCACTCAGCCGCCGCAGACAGTTTTCCACGATGATCACCGCACCATCGACGATCAGACCGAAATCAAGCGCGCCGAGACTCATCAGGTTGGCGCTAACATTGGTTTTCACCATCCCGGTGATAGTCATCAACATCGCGATGGGTATGACAGCAGCCGTCAGCAAGGCTGCGCGCAAATTGCCCAACAATAGAAACAACACCACGATGACCAGCAGAGCGCCTTCAATCAGGTTTTTCTGGACCGTGGCCAGCGTTTTATCGACCAGGCCCGTGCGATCATAGACCGCCGTTGCGGTGATGCCCGGGGGTAAACTGGCCTTGATGTCTTCCAGTCTGGCGGCCACAGCACTGGCGACGGTGCGACTGTTCTCGCCGATCAGCATGAACACGGTGCTCATGACGACCTCATGCCCGTCCTGGGTCGCCGCACCCGAGCGCAGCTCCCGACCCAGACCCACGGTCGCGACGTCCCGAACACGAACCGGCACCCCTGTCTGCTGACTGACTACAATATTGCCTAAATCTTCCATCGTGCTCGCCTGACCGAGTACCCGCATGAGCAACTGCGCACCGCTGTGTTCAATGAACCCCGCCCCGCGGTTATCATTGTTTTGTTGCAGCGCATTTAAAACATCAGTGTAGGTGAGGCCGAAGGCAAGCAACTTTGCCGGTTCGGGCGCGACCAGTATTTCTTTTTTAAAGCCACCGATTGGATTGACTTCCACGACACCGGGTACGCGTAGCAGCTGCGGACGAATAATCCAGTCATGAACGGAACGCAGATCGGTGGGCGTCACCGGGCTGCCATCCGGATTGAGCGCGCCCGGTTCGGCATCCACCGTGAACATAAAAATTTCACCCAGACCGGTGGCTATTGGACCCAGGGTCGGTTCGAGCGTGGCAGGCAGACTACCTTTGGCGGCATTGAGGCGTTCACCCACTTGCTGGCGAGCAAAGTAAATATCGGTGCCTTCCTCAAAGATGATGGTGACTTGTGACAGGCCATAGCGTGAAATCGAGCGGGTGTACGCGAGTTTCGGCATTCCTGCCATGGCGGTCTCTACCGGAAAACTGACGCGCTGCTCGACTTCCAATGGCGTGTAGCCCGGTGCTGCCGTGTTGACGGTCACCTGGATATTGGTAATGTCGGGTACGGCATCGATCGGTAACTGGGTAAAGTTCCATACACCCAACCCTGCCAGCACCAGCGTGAGCGCCAGCACCAGCCCGCGTCGTCGCAGTGAGTAATTGATTATATATTCCAGCATGGTGTGACCTCAGTGATCGTGCGACGCACCGGATTTTTCGATGTCGGCCTTGACGAGATAGCTGTTTTCGCTTACGTAACGTGTTCCGGGGTCCAGCCCGCCGAGCACCTCTATCCACTCCCGGTCCTGCCTGCCGAGTTCCAGCATGCGCACTTCATACTCGTCACCGATTTGTGCGTACACCACGGTGAAATCACGAAACGCCTGCAGGCCCGTGCGCTTCACCGCCAATGGCACCGAGTGTGTGCCCACGGTCACTTCAGCCGTAACGTAGGTACCCGGTAAAAACCGACCGTCCGGGTTTTCCAGCACGACGCGCGCCGTCACCGATTGATTGGCTTCTGCCTGGACATTCACACGATTAATGACACTCTCGACAGACGGATCACCGGTCGCGGCGGTTATAGTGACAGGAGCACCTGCAATGACCCGCGCGCGATCAGCAGGGAATACAGAGAGATCGACCCACACGGATGATGTGTCGGTGATGGTAAACAGCTGACGTCCACCGGTCTGTTCACCGGGGTTGGCATCGCGCTGAGTGATGACACCGCTGATCGGCGCCTTGATAATGTACGACTTGAGACTTTCGTTGCTCTCGACCTTTGCCAACGACTGCCCTTCGCGAACGCTGTCGCCAAGCGAGGGAGTCACGGATTGAATGACGCCATCAAAACGTGCACTGACTTCGCGAACGCGCTCGGTATTGGTCATGATGCGGCCGTAAAGAGTGGCCGTTTCCTGCAACACAATTGGTCCTGCGATCAACGTTTTCAGTCCAAAAGCCTCGGCCACCTCGGCGTCGATCTTCGTACGTCCCTCGAAGTTATCATACTGCCAGTGGTGGATCTTGCCGTTGTAGGCGGCCTCAATGGACACCACAAATGAGTGTGGTTCGTAAATGACCGTATCACCGCGCAGGAAATCGTCCTGAGGCCTGAAACCAATGGTATCGACGCGATCCCCTAATCGAATCAGTTTTACAGTCAGGTCAACGTCATTGGGTTTGACAGGCTGGTCTTGTTCAGTCACCCAGACACGAAACTCTGGCGGCACACCGGTTTCGAATATAGATAACTCAAGTGTAAAATCACCATCCTTTAACAGACGACCTCTGTGAGGGCCCTTTTCGGGTTCCGGCTCGGCTTCTATGCCGTGTGCGAGCTTCGACGCTGAGTCCGGACCTGAGCCTCCGCCACCACAGGCAGTAAGCAGAACACCCATGCATAGTATCCAAAAAAGCTGTGTTCGCATGTTCATAAATGACCTCATGGCGATATTGTCGGTTGTGCGATGCGCACACCGGTTAAACGTTCAATTTCGATGGCTTTTTGATGCGCATCAACGCTCGCTTCGACCAAAGCGCTGCGTGCCTCGAGCAAATCTTCCTGCACAGTGCGCCATTCGAAATAGCTATAGCGCCCCAGTTCATAAGCACTGCGTGTGTCTGCCAGCGCCTGTTCGACGTGCGGGATGACGTCATCACGGAAGGTTCTTACGCGGTGCAAGCTGTGTTGCAGTTCCTGATAAATAACGAACAGCAACGTTTCATTACGAATACGGGCAGCTGTGGCATCTGCGGCCGTTTGTGCCAGGTTGGCCTGCGCTTCAGCAATGCGGCCCTGGTTGCGATTGCGCAACGCCAGGGGAAGGGTGATGTTCGCAACAAGTGCCTCATCATCGGTAAATTCGAG
Source organism: Gammaproteobacteria bacterium (assembly GCA_030632175.1). Taxonomy (GTDB): domain Bacteria; phylum Pseudomonadota; class Gammaproteobacteria; order UBA9214; family UBA9214; genus UBA9214. The sequence continues at coordinate 25,735 of DAOVVG010000003.1, read as the reverse complement.
TCGGCGCACACCTACTGATACGCGCCAGTTGGGCTTGCTCTGCGCCTTGGCCAGGCGTAACTCCGCCTCATCCACCCGCTGCTTCGATAAGAATCGGGCGAGGTCCGGGTTTTCGCTGATGCGTGTTTTGAGGGTTGCGAAGGAGTCCGTGGTAGGGAGCGCCAGCAGCTCTCCATTTACACGCTTGAATCCCGGCTCGGTTTCGCCCCACTGCGCGGCTAATCGGCGACTGGCAGATAACAACTCGTGTTCAAAGTCTTCCTGGTTGAGTTTCATGCGTGCCAGTTCGGCTTGAGCACGCGCCAATTCTGCTTGCGGCGATTTACCCGCCTGTACTCTTTTTTTCACGGCTCTAACAGTTTCTTGTGCAAGTTGTACGGCTTCGCCTGCATTGACCATCTGCGCCTGGCTGGACAAACAGGCGAAGAACCACCGCGCAGTTTCGGCGGCCGCATCAAGACGCATAATGTCTGCCTCTACGTCGAGTAGCGATACACCTGCACGGGCCGTCTCGAGACGACGCTGCCGGACACCGTGCTCCATAACCCAGGCGATGCTCAAGGTGGTTTCCGCACCATCCATACCTGTAAATTCGCCGGTTCCAAGCGCGTTCTCGACCGTAAGACTCAGCTCCGGGTTGGGCGCCAGTCCAGCTTGCAATATCCGGCCGTCCTGCGCCTGAAGTTGATACCCGAAGGCGACCAGCTCTGGATTACGCGCCAGGGTCCTGGTGACCGCTTCATTCAGGCCAATCAGTTGGCTATTACCAGCCAGACCGGATTCTGCACGAACGATCGTGCCAAACAACACCAGAAACAGGCATACACCCATCAGGCGTGTGAGTAATTTCCACATGAACACATCTCCCAATTGCGCTCTACGGAGCACATATATCAGGCAAAGAACAAGACTGCCGAGCGACCGTCAGGCGACCGTTAGGCTATCAATCAAAAATTAGAGGACGTGTTGGGGAGGTGCGCGCAGGAGTGGTCGCCAATGGGATCGATGGCGTGTGGGAAAACGTTCGACAAGCGGAGGCCGAACCGTCGTGCTTGTCCGTATTATGGGCAGCAGGGCGAATATTAATGCAACGAAAATCGGGATCAGCTTGGACCATGTAACACCCGGTTCGAAGTACGACACGTCGATTGCGTCGTCATGGTCGTGGCCATGCCCAACAGGTTCTGCATCGTGGAGGTGCGTCCCGTGAAGCACTCCACTCGGGCTATCTACACTCACATGAAGATGCAACCCGCTCATCTGCATGGTCAGCAGACTGAGACACATGATGGCGATGAGTAATGCTGATGTTGTACGCATTCGCATAAAGATACACGTCGAGCATCCATTAGACAACAGCGATATATAAATCTCATTTTCTGGACGTCCGCTTCTGATCGAAATAAACATTTCAGAATTTAATTATATGTTAAGCACCAATTCCCAGTGCCCGGATTCGTCCGCCACGGAGAGCCGCCAGCCTTATAACGTGTTTGCGGCTTCAGTCATTTCCCGCACACCGCAGTTTTTCAGCCTGCTGGCCGAACCCGGCCTCCAGATAGGCGATGAACTCATCCCGCAGTTCCGGGTGCTGCAGTGCAAACTCTACTGTCGCCTGCAGATAGCCAAGCTTGCTGCCGCAATCGTAGCGTTTACCCTCAAACCGATACGCCAGCACCTGTTCATCATGAAGCAACTTCTCTATCGCATCGGTTAACTGAATCTCGCCGCCGGCACCGCGCGGTATATTCTCGAGATGCTTGAAAATTGCAGCTGTCAGCACATAGCGCCCGACAACCGCGAGATTGGAACGGGCCACGTCAGGGGCGGGCTTCTCAACGATATTACTGACGTGGGTAATCCGGCCATCCGATTCCTCCGGGTCAACGATGCCGTATTTATGCGTCTCTTCCGGGGGCACTTCCTCCACACCAAGAATACTGCACTGGCGATCGTTAAACACCGATAGCATTTGCCCGAGTACGCAGTTGCCGCCACAATTAATAAGATCATCTGCGAGGATAACCGCGAATGGCTCATCGCCAACAACCGGTTGAGCACACAGCACTGCGTGTCCGAGACCCAGCGCTTCAGGCTGACGCACATACACGCAGGTGACATTGGCCGGCACGACTTCCTGCACAATCTTGAGCAATTCTGTTTTGCCTTTCTTCTGCAGCTCGGCTTCCAGTTCGTAGTTCTTGTCAAAATGATCTTCAATGGCGCGCTTGCTGCTGCTGGTCACAAAAATCAGCTCTTCAATACCGGCATTGACGGCTTCTTCTGCCGCATACTGGATTAACGGTTTATCAACAACCGTCAGCATTTCCTTGGGGTTCGCCTTGGTTGCCGGCAGAAAACGTGTCCCCAGACCCGCAACAGGAAAGACTGCCTTTTTGACTTTTTTATTCATAACTTTTCCCCTGCTCATTAACCGGCCATCATTGCCGGATCAGCTTTCCTGAACGCGGTCATAGACATCTTCGAAACGGACAATGTCATCTTCTCCCAGGTAGCCCCCGGACTGAATCTCGATGACTTCCAGTGGAATGTTGCCCGGGTTTTCGAGACGGTGTTTTTCTCCCATCGGAATATAGGTTGATTCGTCTTCATGCAGCATAAAGACCCGTTCACCGCAGGTAACCTGTGCCGTACCCTTTACTACGACCCAGTGTTCTGCCCGGTGGTGATGCATCTGCAGTGACAGTTGCGCACCGGGCTTGACCGACAGGCGTTTCACCTGGAAGCGCGGACCGGCATCAATCCCTTCATACGACCCCCAGGGTCGGTATACCTGGCGGTGTACCTTGTGCTCTTCCCGACCGCACTCTTTCAGGCGATTCACAATCACCTTTACATCCTGCGCCTTGTCCTTGCTGGCAACCAGTACAGCATCGGCTGTCTCAACCACGATAATATCTTCAACACCCACCGTTGCCAGGCAACGATGCTGCGCAACAAGAAAGGCATTACGGGTATCTTCAGCGATGACATCACCCTGAATAACATTGCCGTCATTGTCTCGCGGGCAGATACTCCAGAGCGCCGACCAGGCACCGACATCTGACCAGCCGGCACTGATAGGAACAACGACGGCCCGGTCGGTTTTTTCCATTACCGCATAATCAATAGAGTCGCTCGGACTTGCCAGGAAGTCTGCTTCGCTCACCCTGAAAAAATCAGTGTCCTGTTTTCCCTGCGTCACCGACTTGCGACAGGCTGACAAAATAGCCGGCTGATACTGACCGATCTCGTCCAGCCAGCGATCAGCCCGCATCAGGAAGATACCGCTGTTCCAGTAATAGCCGCCTTCACTGATATATTGCTCTGCAGTTTTCAGGTCTGGCTTCTCAACGAAGCTGGCAACAGTAAATGCCGACGTGCCGGAAACCTCTCCGTCACGCTTGATGTAACCATAACCGGTCTCGGCAGCATCGGGAACAATCCCGAACGTAACCAGTGCGCCCTGCTCCGCGTTAACACCACCCTCTCTGACCGCTGTAACAAATTGTTGCGGCTCTGTCATCACATGGTCAGCCGGCATCACCACCATCACGGCCTCAGGATCCTGTTTCACCAGATACAGCGCTGCCAGTGTCAGCGCAGGTGCCGTGTTTCGTCCCTCAGGTTCGAGGATAATCGTGGCGGGTTTTTTACCGATCTGGGCGACCTGCTCTGCCACCAGAAAGCGGTGTTCTTCGTTACAGACATACACGGCATCACCCAGACCCTCGATGTCATCAAGGCGGTTGGCTGTTTCCTGCAGCAGTGTTTTTTCCGAAACCAGCGGCAATAAGGGTTTTGGATAATGCTCGCGTGACAGTGGCCACAGACGAGAGCCCGAACCGCCAGATAGAATAACCGGGTAAAGTGCCATTGAAAGCTGTTCCTGGTAATTGTTAACCGTGAATTAAGTGTGTCGCACTGAATCCATATAATAATCGACTATTAGCCAAGAATATTAAATTGTTAGCCGGCTGGCATCAAAAATTCCGGACTGCGCGCCGGCAAATAATATTCAGCGGAGAAAAGGCAAAAGACGCACCTGGCCAACACCAGAAGTACGATTATATCTTGTTGATTATATTATATATTTATATTATTCACGGCGGAAGAAACAGGTACAGGCAGGATACCCGGAAAGGGACTGTAATAACCCGGAGGTGCTTGTCCGGGTTATTACAAAATCGCCATTATTTCCTTGCAGGTGCAACTACCACCAGGTTATCCCGGTTCTTGTCGATGGTCGCGGTGCCGATTCCCTTCACTTTTGCAAGCTCATCAACACTGTTAAACGGTCCATGCACATCACGGTAAGCAACGATGGTGGCCGCCTTATTCTCGCCCACACCGTCAATTGCGCTCGCGAGTGCGCTTGCACTGGCCGTATTGATATCAACCGACTCTGCATGCGCCTGCATTGATACCAGCATTACCAGCAATAAAACAAGTTTTGTTAAACGATACATATCTGTCTCCTGTCGTGTGACTTCTTCCCTGTACGGTTTACTTGTGTGGTTACAAACAGGCTCTGAAAACAGCCGGGCAACCACAGCTGGAAAAATACCGGAATGGCAGTTCAGTTCAAGGCAGACAGTTCTGAATTTATTGTCCGTAAAACACTGACAGGGTCGTCAGCCCTGGTAACCGGTCGCCCAATGACAAGGTAACTCGACCCGGCCCTGATCGCATCCGTTGGCGTCATGACACGCCGCTGGTCATCTGCCTGACTACCCGCCGGACGAATGCCGGGAGTAATCAGGCTGAAGTCTGTACCCAGCCTGTCCCTGAGGACACCGGTCTCACGTGAAGAACACACGACACCGTCAAGCCGGCACTGGTGCGCAAGCGTTGCCAGCCGCAATACATTGTCCTGTGGTGACCCTGACAAGCCTACCGCCGCGAGGTCGTTCGCATCCATACTGGTCAATATGGTGACAGCAATCAATAACGGTACACGCGAGGCACGCTCAACGCCCTCGCGCGCAGCCAGCAACATCCTCTCGCCACCCAGTGCATGCACGTTAACCATCCACACGCCAAGGTCAGCAGCGGCATGACAGGCGCTGGCAACCGTGTTTGGAATATCGTGAAACTTGAGATCCAGGAACACGTCAAAGCCACGCCCGACCAGACCCTCTACCAGCTGCGGTCCGGCCCGGGTAAACAGCTCTTTGCCCACCTTGAGACGGCATAAATCAGGCGTCAGACCATCAACCAGTTGCAGGGCAGCCGCTGCATCCGGGTAATCCAGCGCCACAATAACCTGCGATCCCGTTATCTCAACCCCTGCCACTTTCCCAGCCTCCAGTCAGATAACACATCGGCCTACTCGCCCTCCACACCATGAATGGGCTTGACCGTATTCCAGTGCTTGCAGCCGGGACATTGCCAGTGCAACGCCTTGCCACAGAACCCGCAGTCATGGCATTTATAAACCGGCTTGTTCTCAAGCAACTGCTCTGTCAGATTCTTGAGAATCGACAGGTTTGCATGCGCCGTACCTTCAGCACGGGACAGACTTAAATCTATCAACCTGGAAAGACCGCGCACTGACGGGCGTTTGCCGAGCTCGCCGGCAATAAAGTCAGCTGCTGACTCACTACCCTTCTGATGGCTCATTATCTCCGCCAGCGCAAGCACCGGCGAGATCCCGGCGTAACGGGTAATCGCGCGCTGCAGGTAGTCAATCATGGAATCAATCGTGCCCAGTTGTGTATGGCAGGTCTGCATATCATCCAGGATCTCGGGAAGCAGTTCGATGTCACGCTCTGCCACTTGTTCGAAGGACTCCAGGGCTGTCTGGAACTCGCCCTTGTGCATGGCAATATTGCCCCTGATCAACCGGGCACGTGCACAATGCGGGTTGTAGGCACTGGCCTTCTTCAGAAGTTTGCAGGCTTCTTCAATATCCTCTCTGGCACGGGCGTTCTCGGCCAGCTCGCAATAGAACTGCGCGATTACTGAACGGGCCGACTGATCTCCGACAAACCCCATTTGCTCAGCAATGGCGATCGCATTTTCCCAGTCTTTTTCCTGCTGGTAAATATCAAGCAACAGCGGCAACACGCTGGACAGGTGGACGTTATTTTCAATAAGTTCCCTGAACAGGCCCTCGGCGCGATCAAACAGTCCGGCTTTCATATAATCCTGACCGAGCTCAAGTACCGCATCTGTGCGTTGTTCATTACTTAATGTGGAGCGCGCTATCAGATTCTGGTGAATACGAATTGCGCTATCAACCTCGCCGCGCTTTCTGAACAGGTTGCCCAACGCCATATGCGTTTCAACCGTATCGCTGTTTACTTCCAGCATACGGATAAAGACGTCGATCGCCTTGTCCTGCTGTTCATTGAGGAGGTAATTAAGACCCTTGATATATTCAGAGCCAAGAATGGAATCAGAGCAGCTGCCGGCCCTGCCCTTGCCGCGAAGGGCAGCGAACCAGCCAAAAGCAGCGGCAACAGGCAACAAGAACCAGAGTAAATCCTGCATTACAGTCGTTTCCCGTGCGCATGTGAGGGAACGGCATTGACAGCCACCCGGCGCAATACAGCTGGCCGGGCAACCAAAAGCGAGTGCATATCAGCAACAGCCAGCCGACACACACGTCTTACGTCGGGCGAATACGCCCGACTGTACCGCGCGGGTTCAGGCAAACAGTCTGAACGGTGTGGGCTAGAAAAGCCCCTTTTCCCGGGCAAGGCCGGCATTGACACGCTCTCTGAGCTCCTTGCCCGGTTTGAAGTGCGGCACGTGCTTTGCTGCCAGCGCCACAGATTCACCGGTTTTAGGATTTCTGCCAATACGCGGCGGACGATAATGCAGGGAGAAACTGCCAAACCCCCTGATTTCAATCCGCTGCCCGCTTGAGAGCGCCCAACTCATTTGCTCAAGCAGGCTCTTCACAGCCAATTCAATATCTTTGTGATTAAGGTGGCCGTTTTTAGCCGCAAGTATCTCGATCAATTCAGACTTTGTCATTTTTTTTCACCAATCCGGATTAGATTGTCCGTTCCAGTAAACCCAACGAATATGCCATTGCCCCCTGAGGCGACTGACTAACCCTCGTCTTCACCCATGTGCTGCTTGAGCACATCCCCAAGATTTGTTGTAGCTTCTGCAGAGCCTGAACCGTAATCATGCATCATGCTCTTCTCTTCGTCAGTATCCTTGGCCTTGACGGAAAGCATAATTGCACGGCTCTTGCGATCAACACCCATGAACTTGGCTTCAACCTCTTCGCCGACAGTCAGGATAGTACGCGCATCCTCAATCCGGTCACGTGACAGTTCCGACGCACGCAGAGTGCCCTCGACACCGTCGCCCAGATCAATAATCGCAGCCTTGGCATCGACTTCCTTGACAACACCCTTGACGAAACTGCCCTTGGCATTCTCGGCAACGAAGTTCGAGAAAGGATCCTTTTCAAGCTGTTTGATACCCAGCGAGATACGCTCACGTTCGGGATCAACCGACAGGACAACCGCTTCAATTTCATCGCCCTTGGTAAAGGCACGCACGGCATCTTCACCCGGCTCATGCCAGGATATATCGGACAGATGTACCAGCCCGTCAATTTCGCCATCCAGTCCAATGAAAATACCGAAGTCGGTAATTGACTTGATGGTGCCCTTGACGAGGTCACCCTTGTTGCGTGTTGCGCCAAATTCATCCCACGGGTTCGGGAAACACTGCTTGATACCCAGTGAAATGCGGCGGCGCTCTTCATCGATATCCAGTACCGTGACTTCAACTTCCTGCCCGATGTGAACCACCTTGGCCGGATTGATATTCTTGTTGGTCCAGTCCATTTCGGAGACATGCACCAGGCCTTCAACACCTTCTTCAATTTCTACAAAGCAACCGTAGTCGGCAATGTTCGTGATCTTGCCGAACAGACGTGAACTGGCCGGGTAGCGGCGCGCCAGATCGGCCCACGGATCCTGACCCAGTTGCTTCATGCCCAGGGAAACACGATTACGTTCCCGGTCAAACTTGAGCACCTTGACGTCAATCTCGTCGCCAACATTAACAATTTCGGAGGGATGCTTGACGCGCTTCCACGCCATGTCGGTAATGTGAAGTACTCCGTCAATACCGCCCAGATCAACAAACAGACCGTAATCGGTAAGGTTCTTGACGATACCCTTGACGGTAATACCTTACTGCAAACTTTCCAGAAGCGCTTCGCGCTCTGCACTGAATTCTGTTTCCACAACTGCACGGCGTGATACCACGACGTTATTACGACGCTGGTCAAGTTTGATGACCTTGAACTCGAGTTCCTTGCCTTCCAGGAAAGTCGAATCGCGTACCGGACGTACATCCACCAGTGAACCCGGCAGAAAAGCACGGATCTCTTCGATGTCGACGGTGAAACCACCTTTCACCTTGCCGCTGATAATGCCCTTGACGATGTCTTCATTTTCGAACGCCTTCTCAAGACGACGCCAGACCTCATCACGTTTTGCCTTTTCGCGGGACAGCTTTGTCTCACCAAATCCATCTTCAATGGCTTCCAGAGAGACTTCTACTTCATCGCCAACCTCAACTTCAACTTCACCGGAGGTATTCTTGAACTCTTCAATCGGGATCACACCTTCGGACTTGAGTCCTGCGTTTACGATCACACTATCTGATTGAATATCAACAACTGTACCGGTTATTACAGCACCTCTTTGTAAATTCTGGTTAGCGAGGCTTTCCTCAAACATTTCAGCAAAACTTTGGGTCATTAGAAACACATCCTACGGACTTTTAAGTACTGTCCATTTTCAATAGCCACCGAATCTGGCGAATCGGCAGGTCAGGTTAAATAACTGATCAAGGCAGTGGCCCCAATCAGGCGAAAAAAAATATTATACGTGTATCTGCCTAATTGTACAGGGTTTTTCAAAGAACATCGTGAACGGCCTGCAATACCTGCTCAAGGGTACGGCTCTCATCCTGATCACTGTTATCCAGTATCACGGCATCTTCAGCAGGCATTAAGGGTGACGCCTTGCGGGAAGAATCACGCAGATCCCGCGCTTCAACTTCTCTGACCAGATCACCCAGATCAACCACTATTCCTTTATTTTTCAATTGGTTATATCTTCTTTCAGCGCGCACTTCCGGACGCGCCGTCAGGTAAATCTTGAGCGTGGCATCCGGGAACACCGTTGTTCCCATGTCCCTGCCGTCGGCGATCAGCCCGGGAACCCGGCGGTAGTGGCGCTGCCAGGCCAGCAATGCCTGCCGCACCTCCGGCAAGGCGGCTGTCTTCGAGGCCGCCTCGGCACAGCTCTCCGTGCGCAGCGCCAGCCCGACATCCTCGCCGCCCAGCATGATGGCAGGATGTTCCCGTGTTGGCAGTTGATAGGTTTCACTCAGCCGGGTTGCCAGTTGCACCAGCGCATCCACATCATCAAGTGGCACCGCCTGCTGCAGGGCAGCGTAAGCCAGCAACCGATACAAGGCGCCACTGTCAAGGTGATGCCAGCCCAGTTTTTCAGCCAGGCACTGACTGATGGTGCCCTTGCCCGAACCGCTGGGACCGTCGACGGTAATGACCGGGACGGCAGCTCCGGACTGGTTTCTGGAAGCATGCATAAGCGGTTAACGTGTGCGAATAGCGAGCCCCATTCTGCCCGCCTGCTCGACGAACCCGGGGAAAGACGTGTTTACATTTGCACAGTCTGTGATTTCGATGTCACCGTCTGCACGCAACGCGGCCATGGAAAAAGCCATGGCAATACGGTGATCACCGTGACTGTCGACACAGCCGGCACCGATCGCTCCTCCCTCGATCACCATGCCATCCGCTGTCGGCCGCGCATCAACACCAAGCGTTCTCAGGCCATCTGCCATCACCTGTATACGGTCACTTTCCTTGACGCGCAACTCCTCGGCACCGGTTAGCACAGTACGCCCCTGCGCACAGGCGGCCGCTACAAAAATCACCGGGAATTCATCAATGGCGAGCGGCACCAGCTCGGGCGGTATGTCGATCCCGTGCAGCTGCGTGGACTTGACGCGCAAATCCGCAACGGGCTCACCCCCCACGTCACGTGCATTCAGAACCGTGATATCAGCACCCATGCGCTGCAGGATATCGATAATACCGGTGCGCGTCGGATTCATGCCGACATGCTCCAGCAGCAACTCCGAACCCGGCGCAACAGAAGCACCCACCAGAAAAAATGCGGCCGATGAAATATCGGCGGGTATATCAATGGCAATACCGCGCAATGCACCACCACCCTCCAGGCATACGCGGTTGTCCTCACGCTGTAGCGAATAACCCATGCCGGTCAGCATACGTTCGGTGTGGTCACGGGTGGGCGCCGGCTCGGACACGCAGGTTTTACCGCTGGCATACAAACCGGCCAGCAACAGGCTGGATTTCACCTGGGCACTGGCAACCGGCATAGCGTAATGAATGCCGGACAATCGACTACCGCCCTGTACCCGCAGGGGCGCCGTGCCGGTTGCCGTGGTATCAATAGCCGCCCCCATGGATGTCAGCGGCTCGACCACCCGCTTCATCGGACGACCGGAGAGCGACGCATCACCGGTCAGGGTCGTAGCAAAGGCCTGCCCGGCCAACAATCCCGACATCAGGCGCATCGAGGTACCGGAGTTACCCAGATACAAATCATCAACCGGCGCCTTCAAACCGCGCAAGCCGACACCCCGGATCTGCACCCTGCCCGCATCCGGACCTTCAATCTGTACACCCATTGCACGAAACGCTGACAGGGTTGCCAGGCTGTCTTCACCTTCCAGAAACCCGCTTACCTCGGTTACACCTTCCGCCAGTGAGCCCAGCATAATGGAACGGTGAGAAATCGACTTGTCACCGGGTACCCGCAAGCGCCCCGTGAGCACGCCACCCGGGTTCACAATAAAACGCAGATCATTGTTCCCGGACATTAGCGTTTACCCGACAGTTTGTTCGCACTGCTGCACAACCGGCACACACCGCCGATCATGTCCAGGAAACTATTTTTCAACATAACGATCCCGCGCTGCCTTGGCTGAAGTGAAAATATCCAGTAGTTGCTGACCGTCACGGTTCTCTATCGCCGTGGTCAGTTCCTGCAGATCAGCCACAAAATGTTCGATCATCAGCTGGATGGCATCACCGTTGGCCAGGCATATGTCACGCCACATCACCGGGTCACTGGATGCTATCCGTGTAAAATCACGAAACCCGCCGGCCGCATAATCAAACACCTCGTCATCATCACTCAGCCTGGCCAGACTCTCTACCAGCGCATAGGCCAGCACATGCGGCAAGTGACTGGTCGCCGCCAGCACCGCATCGTGATGCACCGGGTCCATTTCCACCACCTCGGCACCGGCCGCTTCCCACATATCCCGCACCCGATCGACCGCATGGGTATCGGTATCCGGCAATGGCGTGAGAATGACACGACGACCTTGATAGAGACTGGCAAAGGATGCTTCAATACCACTCTGCTCGATACCGGCAATCGGGTGGCCTGGCACGAAGGATGCCGGCAATCCATCAAAGGCCTGCCTCGCCGCATCAATAACGCTGCCCTTGGCACTGCCCGCATCTGTCAGCACCGCGTGACTGGCAAGATGCCCGTTGATCGCGTCAAACACGGCAGCCATGGCACCCAGGGGTACTGACACCACCACCATGTCAGCACCGGCTACGGCACTGGCCAGATCGGTCTCGTAACGGTCAATGACGCCGAGATCAACCGCTGTTTGCAGATTCTGTGGATTGCGGCCTGCACCGACAACTTCCTGGCAAAAACCCGCATCACGCAATGCACGGGCAAGTGAGCCACCGATCAGACCCACACCGATCACACAAAGGCGTTCAATCATGTCAGCACCTGTTCCAGGGCGGCCAGCAGACGGGCATTCTCATCGGCACGCCCAACCGTCACCCGCAGATGGTCCGGCATACCGTAATTCGCCACCGGGCGTACAATAATGCCCAGTTGCAGCAAGGCCTCATAGCGCTCCGGTCCACGACCGGTCTCCACCGCCACAAAATTTCCAGCTGATTCTATATATGACAGGCCGAGTTTGCGAAAGCCCGCAACCAGTTGCTCCATGCCTTCCCGGTTGCAGCGAACACTGTGCTGTAAATGCTCAATATCGTCCAGCGCGGCCAGCGCAGCTGCCTGTGCCACCATGTTCACATTGAAAGGATGCCGCACCCGGTTGAGCAAATCAGCCACGTACGGGTGTGACAGTGCATAACCGACCCGCAGACCGGCCAGTCCGTATGCCTTGGAAAAAGTTCGCGTCACTATCAGGTTGGGAAATCGTTCCAGCCAGGCAGATGCATCCGGATATGACGGCTTGTCGACATATTCAAAATACGCCTCATCAACTACTACCATGACATGCGCAGGCAAATTCGAGATAAACGCTTCCAGCTCATCACTTTCCAGCCAGGTGCCTGTCGGATTATTGGGATTGGCAATAAAGACCAGTCGCGTGTCCGGTCCGACCAAACTGTACATGGCGTCCAGGTCATGCCCATAGGCAGGACCCCGGCTGCCGTCATGTGCCGGCGCAATACGTGCCTTCGCACCTGCCGCCTGAACCGCAATCGGGTACACGGCAAAGGCATATTGTGAGAACACCGCCTCGTGGGCCGGTGTCAGAAACACCCGGGCAATGATATCCAGCACATCATTGGATCCGTTACCCAGCGTTACCCAGGCCCTGTCCAGCCGGTGTAACCCGGCCAATCTTCCGGCCAGCAACCAGCCACTGCCTTCCGGGTAACGGGAAAGATCTTCCAGCACTCCCCTGGCAGCAGCTATCGCTGCTGGACTCGGTCCGAGCGGGTTTTCATTAGACGCCAGCTTGACAGCATTGGAGATGCCGTATTCCCGCTCCAGCTCGGCAACCGGTTTGCCGGGCAGATACGGCTGCAGTGCCTGTATGCCGGGGGTGGCCAGGTTAAGAAAATGATTACTTGTTACTGACATCGACATGGGTCATTTGATGGTAAAAATACCGGAAATCACTACTGCCTCGTTAACCCCCTCTCCCTTCGGGAGAGGGCTGGGGAGAGGGGATAAAACAGGATAACCGCTTAATTTTATATCCCCTCATCCTGGCCTTCTCCCGGAGGGAGAAGGGATTCTCTTTTGCTTCGACGAGTGATCCGTCATGTCCTGTATTCCATTGCTAACGCAATCCGGTCTAGATCACCGCCTTTGGATATGATCCCAGCACCTTCACCGAAAAGGCCTTCTCTTCAAGCGCGGCAAGCACAGCAGCAACTGCAGCATCATCACGATGCCCGTCCACGTCAATATAAAATACGTACTCCCACATAGCCTGCCGCGACGGACGGGATTCGATACGCGTCATGCTGATTTTGTGTTCGGCAATTGGCTGCAACATTTCGTACAGAGCTCCCGGGCGGTTATTCACCGAGACCAGTAGCGATGTTTTGTCATTACCGCCGGACGGTACTGTCTGCGAGCCTATAACCAGAAAGCGGGTTGTGTTATCGGGCTGATCCTCAATATTCTCTGCTGCAATAACAAGACTGTAGAGTTCGGCAGCCGTGTCACTGGCAATCGCAGCCGCCGTATTATCGGTACTGACCAGCCGCGCAGCTTCGGCATTACTACCCACAGCAACATGCACGGCATCCGGCAGATTCGCCTCCAGCCAGCCTCGACACTGTGCCAGCGCCTGCTGATGTGCCAGCACGCGGGTGATTTTCACCTCACTGTGCTTCACTACCAGGTGATGGTGGATGCGCAACTCGACTTCACCACAAATACTGAGTGATGACTGCTGGAAAAGATCCAGCGTATGACTGATGACACCCTCCGTGGAATTTTCCACCGGCACCACACCGTAGTCTGCCGCCCCGGCCTCGACTTCGCGAAACACATCATCAATGCTGTCCAGCGCCAGTGTTTGTACCGCATGACCAAACTGCTTCAAGGCGGCTGCCTGGGTAAAAGTTCCCTCCGGCCCGAGATAGGCAACATTCAGCGGCTTCTCAAGCGCCAGACAGGCAGACATGATTTCCCTGAACAGCCGCACCATGGTTTCATCCGGCATGGGTCCGGTATTGCGCTCACTGACCCGGCGCAAAATAAGCGCTTCCCGCTCCGGCCGGTAAAAATGGGTATTTTCGCCCTGACCGAGCTTGACACCGGCAACCTCCCGGGCGCATTTCGCGCGCGCATTAATCAGCGCCTGAATCTCTTCATCCAGTGCATCAATCCGGTTGCGCAGTTCCTCAAGTTTTTCGTCGGCACTCATTGCTCAGGTCATTTGCAGTAAAGAAAACATCATTAACACAATAGCTGCCTGAAGAAAACAATACAGCCTACACTGCCCTGACATTCAGCACACCCTTGATCGAGGCCAGGTGTTCAAGACAGGTCGGGGTAACCGCTGAGTCCACATCAACCAGCGTACAGGCCAGATCATTACGCGACTTGTTCAGCATATCCAGGATATTGAGCCCGGCCTCTGCCATACAGGTCGATATCTGACCGAGCATATTCGGCACATTATCATTCACAATCGCCATCCGGAAACTGCCATTGCGCGGCATGTACATTTCCGGAAAATTCACAGAATTCCTGATATTACCGTTCTCCAGAAAGTCCTTTATCTGCTCAGCCACCATCACGGCGCAGTTTTCCTCGGCCTGCAGCGTGGAGGCACCCAAATGTGGCAGCGTTATCACCCGCGGGTGATTCTTGAGCAGGTTGCTGGGGAAATCGCACACATAGGCATACACCTTGCCCGCATCAATCGCTGCAACCACGGCTTCATCATCAACCACACCATTACGGGAAAAATTCAGGATGACGAGATTGTCCCTGACCAGCTTCAGACGATCCGCATTAATCATGTTGCGGGTGGCATCCACCAGTGGCACATGAAAAGTCACATAGTCAACGTTCGCCAGCAGCTCTTCGATACTGGCTGCCTGGCGCACATCGGATGACATTTCCCAGGCACGTTTTACGGTAATGCCGGGGTCAAAACCGATCACATTCATACCCTGCGCCAACGCACCATTGGCCACCTGCACGCCGATGGCTCCCAGCCCGACCACCCCCAGCGTCTTGCCCGGCAGTTCAAAGCCGACAAACTGTTTCTTGCCGGCTTCTACCGCCTTGCTGATAGCGTCATCATCACCTTCAAGAGAACGTGAATAATCCCAGGCCTGGCACAGATTCCGTGAAGCAATCAACATCCCGGCAATCACCAGTTCCTTCACAGCATTGGCATTCGCGCCGGGCGCATTAAACACGGGAATACCCGCCTGACTCATGCGCTCCACAGGAATATTATTCACACCCGAGCCGGCACGACCAATGGCCTTGACCGTCGCAGGCACATCCATGTCATGCATCTTGTATGAGCGCAGCAGGATTGCATCCGGGTGCTGTATCTCGGACGCGACTTCGTAGGACTCACGTGGAAGACGTTCCAGCCCTGTCGGAGATATGTTGTTTAATGTGAGAATTTTGAACATCGTTAACCTTGTTGCCCTTTTAATCGTTAATTACGCAGTTTCATCCTGATGGGTACGCCTCGCCTGTTTGCGGCCGGGATAACGATGCACGGGATAACCGGTAACACCTAGCCGCGGGTGCGTTCGAACTCACCCATAAAGTCTATCAGTGCACCGACACCGGCTTCCGGCATGGCGTTATAGATACTCGCCCGCATACCGCCCACAGAACGGTGCCCTTTCAAATTCAGCAGACCGGCTGTTGCGGCCTGTGTCAGAAACTCGCTGTCGAGGCTTGCATCAGCCAGTGTGAACGGTACATTCATCCAGGACTGGCATGCGACATCAACAGGACTGTTATAAAAATCAGATGCACTCACTGCATCATACAAACGCGCCGACTTGCGCTGATTGATTTCTGCCATGGCAGCCAGTCCGCCCTGTTGTTTCAGCCAGTCAAACACCAGCCCCGCCAGGTACCAGCCGTAGGTTGGCGGCGTATTCAGCATGGAATCATTATCCGCATGCAGCTTGTAGTCATACATGGAGGGTGTTCCGGCAACGGTATCACCCGTCAGGTCATCGCGAACAATCACAACCGTCAGACCAGCCGGCCCGATATTCTTCTGCGCACCGGCATAAATCACACCATAGCGCGAAACATCCAGCGGCCGCGACAGGATGGTTGAGGACATATCAGCCACCAACGGCACATCACCCGTGTCCGGCACCCAGTGAAACTCGACGCCACCGATGGTTTCATTCGGCGTGTAGTGGACATACGCGGCATCGGAATTCAGCTGCCAGGACTCAAGGGCAGGAATGGTAGTAAACTTGCTGTCTTCGGCAGAGGCGGCAACATTCACCTCACAAAAGCGCCCGGCCTCACCAATCGCCTTCTTTGACCAGGCACCGGTGTTGATATAGTCGGCCTGCTGTTTGCCTCGCAACAGGTTGAGCGGCACCATTGCAAACTGGCTGGTTGCTCCGCCCTGCAGAAACAGTACGCGGTAGTTATCCGGGATAGCCAGCAGTTCGCGCAGATCTGCCTCAGCCTGCCCGGCGATTGACATAAACTCCTTGCCACGGTGACTCATTTCCATCACCGACATACCGCTGCCGCGCCAGTCCAGCAATTCCGCCTGCGCCTGTTCAAGCACAGCCCCTGGCAATACCGCGGGGCCCGCGCTGAAATTATAGATAGCAGACATACGACAATCTATTCAGGCTCTGTCTCTTGTGATGCCTCAGAAGCGGCATCGGATACATCAACTTCGGTCTCATCCTTAACCTCAACAATCCTTTCTATTCCGACCAGATTCTCGCTCTTTGCAAGCTTGATCAGGCGTACACCCTGGGTATTTCTGCCCATGACAGAAATCTCGTTAACACGGGTACGCACCAGTGTGCCGCCACCGCTAATCAGCATCACCTCGTCATTATCATCAGCGGGTACCGCACCCACCACCGGCCCATTCCTGTCGGTTACCTGAATGGCAATCACACCCTGGCCACCACGCCCGTAAACCGGATAGTCTTCCACCAGGGTACGTTTGCCGTAACCACTTTCAGTCGCAGTCAGCACCGGACTGTCACTGGCAATAATCAGGGAAATTACACGTTTATCTGCAGGCAACTTTATACCACGAACACCGCAAGCGGTACGCCCCATGGCACGTACATCACTTTCCTGGAAGCGGATAACCTTGCCGGCATCGCTGAACAGCATGATGTCTTTTGAACCATCGGTCACGGCAACATCAATCAGGTAATCACCCTCACGTAAATCAATGGCAATAATGCCATTGGCACGCTGCCGCGAGAAACCGGTCAGCGCAGTCTTCTTCACGGTACCCAGCGCAGTCGCCATAAAGACAAAATGATCTTCGGAAAACTCGCGGACCGGCAGAATCGCATTAATGCGTTCATCTGCTTCCAGCGGCAACAAATTCACAATCGGCTTGCCACGGGAGGCACGACTGGCCTGCGGCAGTTCGTAGACCTTGAGCCAGTAGACCTTGCCACGGCTGGAGAAGCACAGGATGGTGTCATGCGTACTGGCAATGAAGAGCTTGTCGATAAAGTCCTCTTCCTTGACATCGGCCGCACTCTTGCCACGGCCGCCACGCCGCTGGGCGCGGTAGTCAGTCAGCGGCTGGGACTTCGCATAACCGGCATGCGAAAGCGTCACCACGACATCTTCCTCGGTGATCAGGTCTTCCAGCGTCAGGTCGAGATGATCCGTCAGAATTTCCGTGCGACGCTCATCGCCGAACTGCTCGAGCAATTCCACCAGCTCATCGCGGATCACCTGCATGAGTCGCTCCGGATTACGCAGGATTGCCAGCAATGCTTCTATAAGATCCAGCAGTTCCTTGTACTCATTAACGATCTTGTCCTGTTCAAGACCGGTTAGCTGGTGTAAACGCAGGTCAAGAATCGCCTGCGTTTGCTTGTCTGACAGGCGATAGCCATCATCGACCAAACCAAAACCTTCATCCAGATCTTCCGGCCGTGATGCATCTGCACCACTGCGTTCCAGCATGCCGAGCACGGCACCCGGCTCCCAGCTGCGTTCCATCAGGGCCTGCTTGGCAACACCGCGATCGGGTGATGCCTTGATAATGCGGATGACCTCGTCAATATTGGACAGCGCGACCGACAGGCCTTCCAATATATGCGCGCGCTGACGTGCCTTGCGCAGGTCAAACACGGTACGCCGCGTTACTACATCACGGCGATGCCTGATAAAAGCTTCCAGGCACTGTTTCAAATTCAGCAACTGTGGCCGACCATCGACCAGCGCCACCATGTTAATACCGAATACATTCTGCAACTGGGTATGCTGATAAAGGTTATTCAGCACGACCTCGGCGACCTCACCGCGCTTGAGGTCCACCACCATACGCATGCCATCCTTGTCTGATTCATCGCGCAGGCCGGAGATGCCTTCTACCTTCCGATCCTTGACCAGTTCAGCAATCTTCTCGAGCAGGCGGGCCTTGTTGACCTGGTAGGGCAGCTCGGTAAAAACCAGCTTCTGTCGCCCCTTGTCATTCTCTTCCACATGACTGCGCGCGCGGATATGAATACGGCCGCGGCCGGTACGATAGGCTTCATGGATGCCACGAACACCATTAATGATACCGGCTGTGGGAAAATCCGGGCCCGGCACATGTTCCATGAGACCGGCAATATCGATATCAGGATTATCTATCAGCGCCAGGCAGGCAGTGACGATTTCTGACAGGTTGTGTGGTGGTATATTGGTCGCCATGCCGACGGCAATACCGGCAGAACCGTTGACCAGCAGGTTCGGAACGCGCGTCGGGAAAACAACCGGCTCGTGCTCGGTTTCATCGTAGTTGGCAACGTAATCGACGGTTTCCTTTTCAATGTCGGCGATCAGCTCATGCGCGATCTTTGACATGCGCACTTCGGTGTAACGCATGGCTGCCGGAGAATCACCATCAACGGAACCGAAGTTACCCTGACCATCAACCAGCATGTACCTCAGGGAGAACGGTTGCGCCATGCGTACAATGGTGTCGTACACCGCCGTGTCACCGTGCGGATGATATTTACCGATAACATCACCAACGATACGTGCCGACTTTTTGTAGGCCTTGTTCCAGTCATTGCCGAGTTCGCTCATGGCAAAGAGCGCGCGTCGATGCACTGGCTTCAACCCGTCCCTGACATCCGGCAAGGCACGCCCGACGATAACGCTCATGGCGTAATCGAGGTAGGATTGCTTCATCTCGTCTTCGAGGTTGACGGGCAGAACTTCTTTCGCGAAATCGGTCATTTGGAAAGGCTTGGTAGTCCCTTGTTCAAGTGGTTTCAGGCTGCATTCCGAAGCAGGCGGCAATGACAGCAATAAAGAACGCCCATTTTAGCACACCCGACTCCCCCACTACACCTGTAAAATCTCGCTTTATCGCCTCACTCAGGCGCTCTATTGGGAAATTACGCAGAAAATCAGGTGTTTTAGCCGTCCGGCTGCAGTGTAGCGGCAAAAGCCGCCAGTTTGCCCCTGTCAGGGGCCTGCACCACGCCCGCTTCCGTCACCAGGCAGTCGACCAGGGCAGCCGGTGTCACATCAAAAGCCGGGTTCCAGACACCCGCACCCCTGGCGGCCACCCGCTGCCCTGCCAGTTCCAGAACCTCGGCATCCGGCCGTTCCTCAATCGTGACCTGGTCTCCACCGGGCATGGCCATATCAAGCGTCGACAGCGGCGCCACAACCATCATCTTCACGCCGTGATGTCGACAGGACACCGCCAGCTGATAGGTGCCGATCTTGTTAATGACATCGCCATTGGCAGCTACCCGGTCAGCACCGGTAATCACCCATTGCACCTGCCCGCGCTGCATCAAAAACGCGGCTGAATTATCGGTGATCAGGGTCACCGGAATCTGGTCGTGCACCAGTTCCCAGGCTGTCAGGCGTGCGCCCTGCAACCAGGGACGCGTTTCACAGGCGTAAACCTTTTCCAGTTTACCGGCGCTCCAGGCACTCCTGATAACACCTAACGCGGTGCCATAACCACCCGTGGCCAGCGACCCGGTATTACAGTAGGTAAGCACCGAATCGCCTTTATTTATAAGGTTTTCTCCATAGGCACCCATGCGAATGTTGGCCGCAATATCCTCGCTGTGGATACGCGATGCCACCTCCAGCAGCGCCTTGACAGGCTCAGTCGCGGCAGCCTGTAAACAAGCCCGCATCTGCTCGAGCGCCCACACCAGATTGACCGCTGTCGGCCGGGCAGCTGCCAGTAAATCCATATCGCGTTCCACCCGGCCGCGCCAGTCATCCGAAGTTTCGCGACTGTGCTGCTGTGCGGACAGCACAACGCCATAGGCAGCGGTAATACCGATCGCCGGCGCACCGCGTACCACCATGTCACGGATCGCAGTTGCCGCCGCCGCAGCATCACCAATATTCAGGTAGACTTCCTCAGCCGGCAGGCGCCGCTGGTCAAGCAACCGCAACCCTCCGCTGGTCCATTCAATCGCCAAAAAGGCAGGGATATTATTGGTCATGGGCTCCGGTTATCTGGCTGAAATGATCAAGGATAGAATAATTCTGTGGTATTGTACTGATTCGAGCTGAAAAATTCGTTATTTTGGGGCTGGCTTCAAATTGTATATGCGTCTAGAATACGCCCACAGAACAAGCAGTTTCTTTTTTAACCGTATACCACAGGAGTTGCCATAATGAAGAATGTCTATCGACTCGGAGGGCTTGCTTCCTCAATCGCTGTAGGCTTGCTGTTCGCAAACACGGTTCTTGCTGATGCAGGCGGTACCGTCAATGAAAGCTATGTAGGTGATGGCAAACATCACTATATAAGGGACAGTAGCGGCAATTGCGTACGCACCAGCTCCTGGAAAGTCGAGGACAAGACAGTCGAGTGCGGCGCTGAGCCACCAGTAGCCGCATCCGTGCCGGCTCCTCCTCCTGCACCGGTATATGAGAAAAAGACCATGTCTGCCGAAGCGCTGTTCGACCACGACAAGTCAACACTCAAACCTGCTGGCAAGGCTGCACTGCATGACCTCGGCGACGAGATCAAGGGCAAGGGCGGTCGCGTTGTCGACATTGACGTCATTGGACACACCGACAGTGATGGTACCGAAGAGTACAACCAGGCACTGTCCGTACGTCGCGCACAGTCCGTAAAGGATTACTTGGTCAGTGAAGGCGTGAATGCGTCAATTATCGACGTCAGCGGTGAGGGTGAATCAAACCCGATCGCCAGTAACGCTACCAAGGAAGGCCGTGCCGAGAACCGTCGTGTTGACATACTTGTCGGTGTAACGGCTCCAATGGAATAAGACTCCGGCCTGTACCCTCTGAAACCCGCCACCTGACAACAGGTGGCGGGTTTTTTTACGCCCTCGTTCCAGCGCGGCTGATGGCTACCCGCCCGCTTCAGGCCTCCGTTATACTTGCTGCCAGCAGATACTCAGAGCTACCACATGACCAAAGTCGACACACTCATTCATTGCCGCTGGCTGGCTCCGGTTGAGCCGGCGACCACCATTTATGAGCACTATAGCCTCGCCATCCAGGAAGGTCGCATCCTGGATATTCTGCCGACTGACCAGGCTAACAGCACCTATAACGCAGATATCGAACACTCGCTTGACCGCCATCTGCTGATACCCGGCCTGATCAACGCACACACTCATGCCGCCATGTCGTTGTTACGCGGACTCGCTGACGACCTGCCACTGCACGAGTGGCTCAACGAACACATCTGGCCGGCAGAAACGCGCTGGATAAACGAAGAGTTTGTACACGACGGCACACAACTGGCAATGGCGGAAATGCTGCGCTGCGGCACAACCTGCTTCAATGATATGTATTTTTTTCCGGACATCACCGCGCGCGCCGCTGCACACTGCGGCATGCGCGCGAGCATCGGCCTGATCGTTATTGATTTCCCAACCGTATGGGCGCGTGATGCAGATGAATACATATCAAAAGGACTGGCCGTACATGACCAGTACCGCAGTGACCCGCTGATCACCACCCTGTTCGCCCCGCATGCGCCCTATACAGTCTCGGACAAACCGCTGGAACATATCCGCGTACTCGCAGACGAACTGGATATCGGTATTCACATGCACATCCACGAAACGGCCGAGGAAGTCGACAAGGCCGTGGAACTGACCGGCAAGCGGCCGTTGCAAAGACTGTATGAACTAGGCCTGGCCTCACCGGCCCTGCTTGCCGTTCACATGACGCAGTTAAGTGCTGACGACATCAGCACCTATGCCACCACCGGCGGGCATGTTGTACACTGCCCGGAGTCCAACCTGAAACTTGCCAGCGGTTTTTGTCAAGCCCAGGCACTGGTAACAGCGGGAATCAATGTTGCCCTGGGTACCGACGGCGCTGCCAGCAACAATGACCTCGACATGCTTGGCGAAATGCGCACCGCGGCATTGCTGGGAAAGGCGGTCAGCAATGATGCCAGCGCCTTGCCGGCACACGAAATCCTGCGCATGGCAACCATCAACGGCGCACGCGCGCTGGGTATCAGCAACGACACCGGCTCATTGATAAAAGGCAAATGGGCGGATATAACGGCTGTCTGCCTGGACACTCTGGAAACACAACCATTATATGACCCTGTTTCTCAACTGGTGTACGCTAGCGGTCGTGAGCAGGTAACGGATGTCTGGGTGGCGGGACAGCATCTGCTCAAGGATCGCTGCCTGACCACACTGGACGCAAATGACATTATCGAACGTGCCCGCGAGTGGAAGACCCGCATCAGCACATAACAGGCAATACACCCGATGACAGCAGCCACACATAACATCGACGCAGACGAAATTGAAAAGTTTGAAAAACTGGCCAGTCGCTGGTGGGACCCAAACAGTGAATTCAAACCATTGCACGATATCAACCCGTTGCGTCTTGACTATATTGACAGGCTCGCCCCGCTGAAAGACAGGCAAGTCATCGACATCGGCTGTGGTGGTGGCCTGCTGACCGAGGGTATGGCCAAACGTGGTGCCCGCACCATCGGTATCGATATGGGCAAGGCACCATTGACAATCGCCCGTTTGCACCAGCATGAATCCGGACTTGAAATTGACTACCGGCAAACCACAGCCGAGCAAATGGCCGCGACAGAAGGCGGCACCTTCGACACGGTAACCTGCCTGGAAATGCTGGAACATGTACCAGACCCGGCCGCCGTCATCGCAGCCTGCGCACAGTTAATCAAGGATGACGGTTACGTGTTCCTGTCTACCATTAACCGGAATCCAAAAGCCTACCTGTTTGCCGTCATCGGGGCCGAGTACCTGTTGCGACTGCTGCCCAAAGGCACACATGACTACACGAAATTCATTCGCCCTTCGGAAATGGAAAAGTGGGCACGCGCGAGCGGACTGCAACTGGTAGACCTCACTGGCATGAGTTACAACCCGCTGACACAGGAATACAAACTGGGCTCCGATGTTTCGGTCAACTATATTGCCTGTTTCCGCAAGGCCTGACTGATCTGCACAATGTCGGTTGCCACAACACGCACCATCCTGTTTGATCTTGACGGCACACTACTCGATACTGCACCGGACCTGGCCGATGCGCTGAATACCGTACTCCTCGAGAACCAGCGTCCACCCCTGCCCTATGAAAGCATCCGCCCGGTGGTATCACACGGCGGCATAGCACTGATCAAACTGGGGTTTGATATGGACAGTTCCGACCCGGCATTCGCACCGCTGCGGCAGCGCCTGCTGGATGTCTACCGGGACAACATCTCCCGCCACACGCAGCCCTTTCCCGGTATTAGCGAACTGCTGGACAACATCGAGCAGCGCGGCCTTAACTGGGGCGTCGTCACCAACAAACCTGGCTGGCTGACCGAGCCATTACTGAAAGACCTGGGGCTTTTCGATCGTGCTGCCTGCGTCGTCAGCGGTGACACACTGGATGAAAGCAAGCCCCACCCGGCACCCATGCTACATGCCAGCGAACTTGCCAACAGCCCGCCACAGCAGTGTGTCTATATCGGTGATGCACAACGTGATATCGAGGCTGGCAACAATGCCGGCATGCAGACGCTGGTAGCCCTGTTTGGCTATTTGCAAGACGGGGATGAACCCCACACCTGGAATGCCAGCAGCATGATTGAACACCCGCGAGACCTGCTTGCCTGGCTGGACACGCAACTGTCCGACCATGATATTATCAATTAAACCTGTATATGCCTGCCGACACACTCATCATTCTGATTCCTGCCCTGCTGCTTGCGGCCATAACCGGCGCGCTGGGCGTCTATTTCTATCTCACCGGAAAGCTTGCCCGGCTACGCAACCGCTACACCCAGCTGGAATCCGAGCTGGAGCATGAACACAAGCGTTCCACCGAAAAGCAGATCGCTTTTGAGCAGCTCAACCTGCAGCTCAAGGACACCTTCAACGCCATGGCCAACGAGGCCCTCAGCAGCAATAACGAACAATTTTTGAGGCTGGCCAGGGAAAGTCTGGGGCAATTTCACATCAAGGCCGAGGGCGAACTCGAAAAGCGCGAAAAAGCCGTAGAGAATCTGGTCAAGCCGATCCGTGAGGCGCTTGAGAAGACAGAAAAACAGGTGCAAAGAATGGAAAATGGTCGCCAGCAGGCGCATGGTGCCCTGACAAAGCACCTTGAAACCATGGCCGAATCACACCGCCTGCTGCAAACCGAGACCCGCAACCTGGTACAGGCCCTGCGCAGACCGGAAGTACGCGGGCAATGGGGCGAATTGACCCTGAAACGACTGGCTGAACTTGCCGGCATGGTGGAACACTGCGACTTTCAGGAACAGGCATCGGTACAAACAGACAATGGTCAACAACGTCCGGACATGGTGGTCCGCATGCCGGACAAACGCGAAATCATTGTCGATGCAAAAACACCACTGGACGCCTATCTTTCGGCCGTGGAATGTGTCGATGATGATGAACGCAAAAAGCGGCTCGAACAGCACGCCCGAAATGTCCGCGCCCGCATCCGGGAACTCTCCAGCAAGGCGTACTGGAAACAGTTCACACACAGCCCTGATTTTGTCGTGTTGTTTATTCCGGGCGACCAGTTTCTCAGTGCTGCCCTGGACGTCGACCACACACTGATTGAAGATGCCCTGTCACAAAATGTCATCCTCGCCACACCCACCAGCTTCGTCGCCCTGCTGCGCGCCGTGGCTTATGGCTGGCGGCAGGAGGTGCTGGCGGAAAATGCGGAAATCATCCGCGAGGTCGGACAGGATCTGTATACCCGCCTGGCCACCTTTGCAGAACACCTGTCCAGACTGGGGCGCAGTCTGGATAACAGTGTTGACGCCTTTAACAAGGCCGTCGGTTCCTATGATTCGCGTATCCTGCCAAGCGCGAGAAAATTCACCGAGATGGGTGTCACGGCAAGGAAGGATCCGCCCGGCCTGGAACCCATCGAACGAGCTGCCCGGCGGGTGGAAGCACCGGACGTCATCCCCGCCAGTACCGGACAACCACCGGAAAAGCACTGACGTTTTTTTACATTTGCCTGTCGACGCAGGTGAATATCTAACAATATACGTGTCATTGGTTAACAGCCAATCAACCCGCAAACGG
Organism: Gammaproteobacteria bacterium; assembly: GCA_030632175.1. Lineage (GTDB taxonomy): Bacteria > Pseudomonadota > Gammaproteobacteria > UBA9214 > UBA9214 > UBA9214. The sequence goes on along the minus strand of DAOVVG010000003.1, from coordinate 132 downwards.
GAAACACCGGTATAATTCGCGCCAGCTATGAACAACACGCCTGAATCACTCAACACCAGAACCCCGCCTGCCAACCTGCTGCAAGACCGGATAATCCTGATAACCGGTGCTGCCAGGGGTATCGGGCAAGCC
>DAOVVG010000096.1 GCA_030632175.1 Gammaproteobacteria bacterium | reverse complement strand
GCGCCTGCATGTCCTGCATGCCTGGCGCTTTCGTCAATGATGTTCAGTTCGGTCGGGTGCAGGTTGTCTGTTAACCGCTCGCGGATCATTTCAATACGTTCTGCAGTCATCAGGGCAGTACCTTCTTGAAAGGTTTGACGACGACCTGCTGGTATACACCGGTAGCACTATAGGGGTCGGCATCTGCCCAGCTCTGCGCATCTTGCAGTGAGTGGAACTCTGCAACAACCAGGCTGCCGCTGAAGCCGGCATCGCCGGGGTCGGGACTGTCGATGGCGGGGTGCGGCCCGGCCAGCACCAGTCGCCCGGCATCTTTTAACTGATTCAATCTGTCCAGGTGCGCCGGGCGAGCATTCAGCCGATCAGTCAGGCTGTCCGGTTTGTCCTGGCTAATGATGGCATACAACATTATTCGGATTCCTCTTCTGTTTCCATGTAACGGCTGAGATAAAAGGCCTGACCGAATACAAACACCAGCGTCAGTCCCATCATGCCGAACAGTTTGAAGTTTACCCAGGCTTCTTCGCTGAAGTTATAGGCGACGTAGATATTCAGTGCACCCATGGCAACAAAGAACACAACCCATGCCAGGTTGATTCGCCTCCAGATAGCGACCGGAGCCGTGATGGCATGGCTCATCATGCGTTCCACCAGTGTCTTTTCGCCGATAAACTGGCTACCCATGAAGGTGGCACCAAACAGCCAGTTCACCACGGTCGGTTTCCATTTGATAAAAACCGGGTCGCGCAGGATCAGTGTCAGACCGCCGAAGACAACCAGGATCGCCAGTGTGATCAGGTGCATCTTTTCAAATTTGCGGTTTTTTAACCAGAACAGGCCGGTTTGCACAAACGCGGCGGCGATGGCAACGGCGGTCGCCACATAGATGTCGTACATCTTGTAGGCCACGAAAAACAGTATGATCGGGAACAGGTCGAAAAGAAATTTCATTGTGTTATCTGGTCTGTGATTTTCCTGGAATGTCAGACTTTCGCCCCGAAAAGTGCTGAATAATAGTCTTTTTGGCCTGTGGTTGAAACCCTGTAGTACCGTTAGATAGCCGCAGCCGCAATAGTTCCCTGTGGCGGAACGGCTAAGGGTATCAGTGCAGGGAACGGTTAACCGGCCATTCGCGGTGGTATCTCTCCATCACCTTGCGGACATGGGGCGGGTAATTCAGTGTGTCCATCTGTTGCATGCCCTCGCTGAAGAAGCGGGTAGCATCTTCCGGCAGCTTGCTGGTCAGTACCGCAAAGGCAGCCTCCATCGATTTGGTATCGTGACTGCGCGTTGCGACGATGCCATGGTTGAGCAGCAATACCCGCCATGGTCGTCCGAGGTTCATTTTTTCGAGGTCCTGGCTGATAACGGCGGAAACGGCATCAATGATACGTTTTATGACGCCGCTGAGTTGTTCGAGCTGTTGTGGGTCCTGGGTGCTGTTGGCGGTTTGTGCGATCGCGTCGACGATTGGTTCCAGTGTTTCTATTTGGCCGGCGTGGTCAGCAATCCACAGGGCAATGTTGATGCTCAGGGTTGCCAATGGCTGTTTTTGCTCGGTCAATCCCAGTTTGTCTGAAATCGCGGAGAGCGATTCCTGCAGACGCAATGCATATTCGCCAATTTCAGTGATGTCCTCGGTACTGGCATCGCCGGAGGATTGCGCGTCAGACTCAATCCGGTTCATGACGTCCAGCAGCTGTTCAAAGGCCTGTTCCAGCGTGGGCAGGTCTGTTTCAGCGTCCTGCAATGCAGCTGAACGGTCGTTGGCCTGCTTGCAGGTCTCCATGATGCCGGTGATTGTTGCCTGGATATCGGGAATTTGTCCGTTCAGCGTTTGCATGTTGATTTGCCCATTTAAGAATGGCGCCATATTACCGTGTTAGCGGGTCTGCTGCGACCGGGATACCCTGATTCTGTTGTGTATATTCGACGCACGGCAACGGTCGCTGCTGTAGAATAGTCCGGATGTCTGTTCATTATGATTTACATAGCCACTCGCGTGAGTCCGATGGCACACTCAGTCCCTCCGAACTGGTGGCGGCGGCGCATGCTGGCGGAGTGAATGTTTTGGCGTTGACCGATCATGACACAACTGATGGCCTTGCCGAGGCGACACAATCCGCAGGCCAGCTCGGCATGCAACTGGTGCCGGGTGTTGAAATATCGGTCAGCTGGCAGTCGCAGACGATTCATGTGCTGGGTCTGGGTGTTAATCCCGCCAGTGAGCTTTTACAAGCCGGGTTGTCCGGGCTGCGCGAGTTTCGTAACTGGCGTGCTGCGGAGATCGGTCGACGCCTGGCAAAAGCGGGTATTCCCGGTTGCCATGCAGGCGCATGCAAACTGGCCGAGGGGCGTATTGTGGGTCGCACGCATTTTGCGCACCATCTGGTGGCCGAGGGACATGCCCGATCCGTGCGGGACGTGTTCAAGCGATTTCTGGTGAACAACAAGCCCGGTTATGTCAGTGGCAAATGGGCGACTCTTGAAGATGCCCTGGGCTGGATCGACAGTGCCGGCGGACTGGCTGTGGTTGCGCATCCGGCGCGCTACCGGATGACGGCCAGCAAGCTGCGTTGTTTTCTCGGAGAGTTCCGGGAATGTGGCGGTGTCGGTATGGAGGTGATCTCCGGCAGCCACACGCGTGACAATGTCACTGCCATGGCTGCATTATGTCGCACCCATAATATGCTGGCTTCCTGCGGCTCCGATTACCACGGACCCGAGAATCCATGGATCAGGCTGGGGCAGTTACCGGCACTGCCGGCAGGTTGTCCACCCGTCTGGGAAAGTGACCGCTGGCCGGTCAATCGCGCTGATATTCAATGAGCCAGTTCTTTCAGATTCATCCGGTTAATCCGCAGCCACGACTGATTCACCAGGCAGTCGAGATCATTCGTGCTGACGGACTGGTTATTTATCCGACGGATTCCAGTTACGCGCTGGGTTGTCATGTCGGAGACAAGACGGGTATGGAACGTATCCGTCGCATTCGTGATCTGGACAACCGGCATAACTTCACCCTGATGTGCCGCGATCTCTCCGAGATTTCCACCTATGCGAAAGTCGACAACAGCAGTTACCGGTTGCTGAAGTCACTCACGCCCGGTCCGTATACATTTATTCTGAAGGCGACGCATGAGGTGCCGCGCCGCTTGCAGAATCCGAAACGCAAGACCATTGGTATCCGTATTCCTGATCATCCTATTGCCCAGGCATTGCTGGATGAACTGGGTGAACCGTTGATGAGTTCTACGCTGATATTGCCCGGACAGGACCGGCCGGAGACCGATGCAAACGATATTCGGGAACGACTTGAACAGGATGTTGACCTGGTGATTGATGGTGATAACTGCGGGCTGGAGCCGACCACGGTTATCGACCTGGTTGACGGTTCGATGCACATTGTAAGGAAAGGGCGCGGCAGTGATGAAGGGCTGTTTAAATAATGCATTCAGCCTGCAGAAGGTTATAATCCGCCGATGCTTGATCTCAGCCTTATTCAAAAAATCGCCATCTGGGTGGTGCCGGTATTGCTGGGCATTACCGTGCACGAGGTGGCGCATGGCTGGATTGCCAGCAAACTGGGTGACAACACTGCCTTCATGCTGGGACGTCTGACACTGAATCCGATAAAACATGTCGACCCCGTGGGGACGATTCTGATACCGGGCATGTTGTTGCTGTTGCAGGCCGGATTTATTTTTGGCTATGCCAAACCGGTACCGATTAACTGGAAGAATCTGCGTCATCCGAAGCGTGATATGGCGCTGGTTGCGGCAGCCGGGCCGGTGGCGAATCTGCTGATGGCAATCGGCTGGGCCTTGTTGCTGCGTCTCGGTGTGTTGCTGGGTGATAGTGGTATTGCACTTGTATACATGGGTGTGGCCGGTATCAGTATTAACGGCATCCTGATGGTTCTGAACCTGTTGCCGCTGCCGCCACTGGACGGCGGGCGGGTGTTGACCGGCTTGCTGCCAGGGCCGATTGCCTACAAGTTCAGTCGTATCGAACCGTATGGTTTCTTTATTTTAATTGGTCTGCTGGTTACCGGGGTGCTGGGTGCTGTGCTGTGGCCATTGATCAGTGTTTTTATATCGATGATGGTGCCGGTATCTGGCCTGTCACCGCAAAAATTCCAGTTGCTGTTGCTGGCACTCATGGGTAGATAGGAGACTGTTTTGGGCGGTTTGAATGTGAACAGCCGGGTACTGTCCGGCATGCGACCAACCGGGTGTTTACACCTGGGGCATTACCACGGTGTACTGAAGAACTGGGTGCAGTTGCAACAGCAGTTCGATTGTTTTTTCTTTGTGGCTGACTGGCATGCCCTGACGACACACTATGAAGATTCCGGAATTATCGCGGACAGTGTCTGGGGTATGGTGATCGACTGGCTGGCAGCCGGCGTCAACCCCGGTTCGGCGCGGCTGTTTATCCAGTCACATGTGCCGGAACATGCCGAGCTGCATTTGCTGTTGTCGATGGTGACGCCGCTGGGCTGGCTGGAGCGAGTGCCGAGTTACAAGGATCAGCAGGAGAGATTACGTGAACGCGATCTGGCAACGTACGGATTTCTTGGATACCCGTTACTGCAAAGTGCTGACATCCTGATCTATGGTGCCGACAAGGTGCCGGTGGGTGAAGACCAGGTGGCACATGTGGAGCTGACACGAGAGGTGGCACGGCGTTTTAATCACCTCTATGGCCGGGAACCCGGTTATGAAGAAGCGGCAGAGGCGGCTATCAAGAAGATGGGCAAAAAGAATGCCCGCCTGTACCGGGACCTGTTAAAACGCTATCAGGAGCAGGGTGACCATGAGGCGATCGGTGTCGCGCGCGCGCTGCTGGCAGAGCAACAGAATCTGGCCATGTCTGATTGCGAGCGCCTGCTGGGATACCTGGAAGGTGGCGGGCGCATGATTCTCACCGAGCCGGAAGCGCTGCTGACGCCGGCTTCCAGGATGCCCGGTCTGGACGGACAAAAGATGTCGAAGTCATATGGCAATACCATTACCTTGCGTGAGAATCCGGAAGCTGTGCGCGAGAAACTGCGTACCATGCCGACAGACCCGGCGCGGGTGCGCCGTACTGACCCGGGCAATCCCGATGTGTGTCCTGTCTGGCAGCTGCATTGCATTTATTCCGGTGACGAGGTGAAAGACTGGGTTCGCGAGGGATGTACCTCGGCGGGGATTGGTTGCCTTGATTGCAAGCAGCCGATCATCGAAAGTGTGTTGGCTGAGTTATTGCCGATACAGGAACGTGCCAGAGAGTTTGAACAGGACCCCGGCAAGGTGCGGGCGATTACGCATGAAGGTTCGGAAGCAGCACGTGATGTGGCGCGTGAAACGCGTGATGAAGTACGCCAGGTCATGGGACTGAATTACACCTGAGAGGGTGGCTTAAAAAAGGCGACACACCGCTGAAATTAGGGTAGTATCTGCCAGACGATTGAGATCGTCCCTCGGATACGACGAAGGTCACCACGTACCAGGGTATGAAATGAACGAAAATCAGAGCCGCGAAGTCTCGCCGGACGTCCACCCCCAGGAAGAATTACCCATCGCCGTTGTTCAGGGCAAGGCCCTTGAATCACTGCCGCAGGATCTTTACATACCACCGGAAGCGTTGACGGTGTTTCTCGAGGCATTCGAGGGGCCGCTGGATCTGCTGCTCTACCTGATCCGCAAGGATAATCTCGATATAGCTGATATATGCGTGGCGGAAATAACGCGCCAATATGTTGAATATATTGAACTTATGCAGGAAATGCAGCTGGAGCTTGCCGGCGAATACCTGGTGATGTCGGCGATGCTTGCGGAAATCAAGTCGCGCATCCTGCTGCCAAGGCCCCCGGGAATTGATGAGGATGAAGAGGATCCGCGCGCCGAATTGATTCGTCGCCTGCAGGAATATGAACGCTACAAGCAGGCTGCGGAAGACCTGGATGCCCTGCCAAGACTGGGACGTGATGTATTCCAGGCTTCTGCCGAACCGGTTGAGCGGAACGTTATTACGCTGCCCCCGGAAGTGGAACTGAAGGACCTGATTGATGCTTTTCAGGATGTGATGAAGCGTGCATCCATGTATGCCCATCATCATGTGCAGATGGAATCCCTGTCGGTCAGAGAACGTATGTCCAGCATATTGAGCAAGGTTAACTCGGCACACTTCACCAGTTTTATGGATTTGTTCACCGTCGAAGAGGGCCGTATGGGTGTGGTGGTTTCATTTCTGGCGATACTGGAGCTGATGAAAGAGTCACTCATAGACCTGACCCAGGCAGAGCCGTTTGCACCCATTCATGTGAAGGCTGCCGCGCGTGCCGAAGACAATACCGAAGAAGTAATCACCGAGCAGGCGACTGCCTGAGCAGAAAATATACCCCGGGTTGAATGGCACATGGAAATCGAACAACTAAAAAATATTGTTGAGGCGATTCTGCTGGGCGCAGGACGGCCGCTGAGCATCGACCAGCTACTGACCATGGTGGGCGAGCAGGAGATGGTGGATCGCAGCCTCATCAGGGACGCGATCAGCGAACTGCAGACAGAGTATGAGGCGCGAGGTATTGCGCTGGTGCAGGTTGGCAGTGGCTACCGTGTCCAGATCAGGGAAACCATGCGCCCCTGGATGTCGCGCTTGTGGGAGGAAAAACCGGCTCGCTATTCCCGGGCATTGCTGGAGACGCTTTCACTGATTGCGTACCGGCAGCCGATTACCCGTGGTGAGATTGAGGGTGTGCGTGGCGTTGCTGTCAGTACCAACATTATCAAGACGCTGCTGGAACGCGAGTGGGTGCATGTTATTGGACACCGTGAAGTGCCGGGGCGTCCTGCCATGTATGGCACCACGAGGAAGTTTCTCGACTACTTCAGCCTGAAAGGCCTCAGTGACTTGCCATCACTGGCTGAATTGCGCGATCTGAGTGCCATAGGCAAGGATCTTGAGCTGGATCTGTCAGAAATTCCGGGACTGGAGATGGAATCTGCCGCTGACAATGACGCGGGTGAGTCCGAAGAAACCGTCGCAGAGTCTTCTGTGACCGAAGACATCACGCCAGCTGCCGAGGCGGCTGACAGCGACAATATTGCAACACTCCATTAAGCTTTCTTCTTTATTCCCTGCGCTTCCCTGAATCATGGCTGAACGTTTGCAGAAGGTTTTGGCGCGCGCGGGATTTGGTTCCCGGCGACAGATTGAAACCTGGATACGTGACGGCAAGATAACTGTCAATGGCAAGCTGGCCGAGCTTGGTGTCAGCGTGTCGGATACGGACCTGGTGAAAATCGAGGGCCGTTCGGTTTCGATTGCCGCGAACCCCGAGCATACGGCCCGTACCCTGGTCTACCACAAGCCTGCCGGAGAGCTGACGACCCGCAAGGATGAGGCGGGGCGTCCCACTGTGTTTGATAATCTGCCGAAGATCAGGAGCGGGCGCTGGGTCACTGTCGGCCGCCTGGATTTCAATACATCGGGTTTGTTGCTGGTGACTACTGATGGAGAACTGGCGCATCGCCTGATGCACCCGTCCTGGGAGATCGAGCGGGAGTATGCGGTGCGTATCCTTGGCAAGGTGGATGAGGATACCCTGCGGCGTTTGCAGGAGGGTGTGGAGCTGGAAGACGGCATGGCTTCATTTGCCTCCATTCAGGATGCCGGCGGGACGGGCGCCAATCACTGGTATCACGTGATTGTGAAGGAAGGTAAAAACCGTGAAGTACGACGCTTGTGGGAATCACAGGGCCTGCAGGTCAGTCGCTTGATCCGTATCCGTTACGGGCCGGTGACGCTGTCCCGAAATATACGGGCCGGACATTTTCAGGACCTGCCGCAGGATGAGGTCAAGGCGCTGTACGCGACCGTTAAACTGGATGCACCTGAGGCCCGGCCGGTACGCAGGCCCGCAAAGAAACGTCGTCGTTCAAGATAGTTCCTGTCTGTGACACTTAACCGCAGATCCCTGTTGGCGGTTTTTAATACACTCCTCTCTGCCTATGGCCCGCAATACTGGTGGCCGGGTAAAACACCGTTTGAAGTCATGGTGGGTGCTGTGCTGACACAGAATACGGCCTGGACCAATGTCGAGAAAGCGATTGCCAATCTGGTTAGGCACGACAAGCTTTCGCCCGCCAGTATCATCGCGGCACGCAAGGATCATCTCGCGAACTGGTTGCGTCCGTCCGGCTACTTCAATGTAAAGGCCGAGCGACTGAAAAATTTCTGTCGCTGGTATGTTGATGCGGGTGGTTATACAGCGCTGTCACAACTTGGTACCGATGTATT
>DAOVVG010000236.1 GCA_030632175.1 Gammaproteobacteria bacterium | reverse complement strand
GGCGCGTGGCTTCCCAGCCATCCATGACCGGCAGGCTGAGGTCCATCAGGATGAGATCCGGGCTGGCGGAAGATGCCATATCCACGCCGGCCTGCCCATCAATGGCAATAACCACCTCGTAGCCCTTGCGCTCCAGTCTGCGCGACAGCATGTCGCGATTCATTTCATTGTCTTCAACCAGTAATATTTTGCTCAAGGTATTTTTCCTGTGTTTAAAACAGATGACCGGCAACCCTGTATTCGACTATACCAATCCACTCTGCTGTTCTCGACATTTCCTGTCACCATAACGCAACGCACCCGGACATCACATCGCACAGCCCAACTATGCACCGCTGTCATCCTGACTGATACCGCATGATGCAACCGCATCACGCACATGCTGCAGCAACAGTTCCCGGGTATAGGCGGTCTTCTCCAGAACCTCCTCAACATTGCCCGCCAGTCGGGCACGATCCTCTCCGGTCAGGTCCTTGGCGGTAATCACAATAACCGGAATGTGCTGCCATTCCGGTTTGGCGCGCATGGCTGACAGAAATCCAAAACCATCCATCACCGGCATCATCAAATCCAGCAGAATCAGCCGCGGCTGGACATCCGACATCATATCCAGCGCTTCCTGACCATTACCGGCCTCCGACACCATCCAGCCAGCCTTCTCCAGTGTGTTCGCCATCAATGCGCGGGTTTCGACATCATCCTCAACGAGCAGCACCGGACACACCTCATCAGTGCAGTGATAACGACTCAGGGTTTTGTGCAGCAACTCGCGATCAACCGGCTTGGTCAGGTAATCAACAGCACCGAGTGAGTAACCGCGCGTGCGGTCATCGATCATGGTCAACATGATCACGGGAATCTTGTGAAGATCCGGATCGGCCTTCAGCATGCGCAGCACTGCCCAGCCATCCATGCCCGGCATCATTACATCCAGGGTGATGGCAACGGGCTGTATGTCACGGGCAATGCACAGACCCTGCTCGCCGCTACTGGCAGTGACAACGTTAAAACCGTCTTTAACCAGGAAACGTTCAATAATCTCCAGTGCTTCCGGATCATCATCAATAACCAGAACCGTGTCACCGGCTACCGCTGCGTCAGGGGTCTCGATAGCTGTCTCGCCCGTCGTCACGTCAGCAGACGGGGCCTGTAGCGTTGTTCCGGGCAGCGTCGCCGGAAGGCGTGCCGTAAACGTGGAGCCTTCGCCCAACTCGCTGTGCAGCGTCAGGTCACCGCCAAGCAACTGGCAAAATCGCCGTGAGATTGCCAACCCAAGCCCGGTGCCGCCGTAATCGCGCGTGGTCGAACCATCTGCCTGTGAGAACTCCTCAAAGACACGATCAATCTTGTCTGCCGCTATACCAATGCCGGTATCGCTGACGGCCAGGGTCAACCAGTCGACACCATCTTCCACGACGCGATCGACGTGCAATGTGATGGTACCGTCATGCGTAAACTTGGCCGCATTGGACAGCAGGTTGAACAACGTCTGGCGCATCTTGGTCAGGTCCTGCCAGGCCGTACCGAGGTTACTGCCCCGCTCTATGGAGAACTTGTTGCTGTTTTTCTCCATCAGGGGATGAGCGGTAGCGCTGACATCATCAATCAGGTTATCGAGAATAATTTCCTCGGGAAAAGCTTCCATCTTGCCAGACTCGATCTTGGCAAGATCAAGCACATCGTTAATCAGTGACAATAAATGGGTGCCGGCCTTGTTGATCTTCTGCAAATCCGGAATAAAATCTTCCTGCCCTAGATCCTCGGCTTCTTCTACCAGCATCTCGCTGTAACCAAGAATGGCATTCATCGGCGTGCGCAGCTCATGACTCATGTTGGCGAGAAACTCGCTCTTTGCCTGGTTGGCTGCATCAGCTGCAACCTTCGCCTGCTCCAGGTCCCCCTGCAGCGACTTGAGTTCGGTGATATCAAAGAAACCACCAATCATCCCGGCAGTTACGCCCTCATCAATTTCAAACGTGGTGCGCCAGTACATAACATTGTGTACAGCACCATCTGCAAAGGTGCGGGACGTTTCCTGCTGGGTGAAACCGCCCTTACCAATCAATTTGAGATCATCCTCATGTAGTGCCCGGCGCTCATCTGTAGACATGTAATCAACGTCCAGTGCCGTCTTCCCGACAAAGGCATCACGCTCAATTCCAAAAGCCCTTTGATAAGCCTTGTTACAGGCCGTATAAACGGCCGCAACATTTTTGACAAAGAGCGGGTTGGGGATCGAATCCAGCAAGGCGGTTTGAAAAGCCAGCAGGTGGGTACGCTCCTGTTCACGCTGTGCAGAACGGTACAGGAACAAGGCCAGTCCAAGGGAAAGCAACATAACCCCCAGCGGTATCCATACATTATCCGATTCCCAGGCGGGATAGATCTCCCGGTTGGCGGCATGCGCGGTGACCGTCCAGCTGTGATCCGCAAAGTTCAGGGTTACGACGGATGTCAGACCATCATCGAGAAAATCTGTTTCCCTGTTATCCGGACCCAGATCAAGCTTGCGGGAAATATGACGAAACCTGGATGCCTTGCCATTACTTGCCCCGGAATCAACAAAGAGCAGCGTCAGTCCTGCAGGGAGGGTATTTTTTTCGAGGATGGCCTCGACCATCGGGCCAGCCTTCGCAACCATCACGGCAAACCCGCGCAGGGCTGCCTCACGCTCACCCGCAGTATCCAGCTGCATACCTTTTTTATATACGGGTAATGCAATAAAAATAGCATTACTGTCCTCCCCGGAATCAAGCCATGGCAATCGCGAGGAGACAACCGGGGTATTGGTGCGCGCCGCCTTCTGCAACGCAACCAGCTGGTTCTGACTGGCTGCCAGATCAAGCCCCAGGATCGGCTGAAACTGCTGCTGCGGTTCGGCATAGAAAGCCGGGAAATAAATATCACGTTGCGGTGCAGCCATGATGCCTGTTGCTGTGAGTTCATCACCGATAACATAATCCGCCGACAATTCTTCCCGCGCAGCAGCCTCTATGGCATCACGTTCCGCGGCGGATACCCTGGGCACCCATAACAACGCCTGGGTACCCGGACTGCGCTCCAGGCTACGCCTGACAAGTGTGCGAAATTCATTCCGGTCAACAAAAGAAGAGGCATCGTAAGCTGAACGAATGTGGTAGAGCGTTTCGATATACACATCAATACCATGCTTTAAAGCCCCGGTGTAGTTAAGAACGGTCGCATCAAAACGCTGTTTTACCGACGACTCGAAACTGGTTTGCAGCAGACTGTAAAGGGATGATGACAACAAAATACCGAGAACAATAACGACAATCGGCGCGTAACTGCGTCCACCTTCGTGTCCTGTCCGCCCCGCCCTTGCGACTGCGCGCGCCTTTAAAGTCAGCGCCAGCGTCAACAGAATACCGAACACCAGCAAGCCTTCATCCGAGAAGTTTGTCGCGCTGTCCCCCATCTCACCAACCATGCGCTGTTCCTGTGCAGACAATGCCTGCCAGAGTGCAAACGTGATCGTGAGACCGGTAATGACAATAACCTGTGGAACCCAGTGAGGTAAAAACTCATCGGAGAAACGCTGTCGACTAACCGACCAGGAATAACCAACAAAGCCAATACCGAGAACAATAAAACCGGCAGCCGTGTGAATCGCCATGCGCGTCATATGGCCCCAGCCATAAGCGCCTTCCACGCCAATCATGTAACCGGCCAGGGCGACAATACCGAGACTGATAATCAGCGCGCCCAGCGTGGCAGTCCAGGAAGTAATACCGGCACGACTACGAAACAGCATGGTGAGCAGTACCGCCAGTCCGGTGAGACTGAAACACAGCGCCGTATTCGGCGCCATGCGACCCGGGTTGGAGGTCTTGAGGTCAATATAATGTTCCATGAACAACTGATCGATGTGCAGATCAATGCCAAGGCCGTATTCGATCAGCGTTAGCACACCGGTCAGCAGCACAAGCACACTGGTTAATCTGGCAAGACGTGAACGGGACCACGCCAGTCCCAGCAGGGCGAGGCCACCCAGCGCAAAACCCAGCGCGGTGTTGTACTGCATGGGCACAAAGGCGGGATTAACCTGGATAAGCGCCGGCTCGTGCAGATACCAGCCCAGCAGCACCACCGCACCAAGAGCCAGTGACATGAAACCTGTCAACTTGGCCAGACTCAGACCCCAGTCCAGCTGCAACATGTGTTTTTTCATGTAAGTGATGGTACCAGCACCGTCCTCAGATCTGATGGTTTTACTTTTGTTCAAGCAAATCAGCTAGTCTCAGTTCGTAGGATGGGTACCGATACGCAG
>DAOVVG010000124.1 GCA_030632175.1 Gammaproteobacteria bacterium | reverse complement strand
GTTTCTCACGCAAGAAACATGATGCACGCTTTCCCAAGGGGGCCATCTCTAGCTGCCTTGAACAGGGCGGTATCACACTACGTGATGTTGATGAAGTGGTGTTCTATGACAAACCGCTGGTCAAATTCGAACGCCTGCTGGAGACTTACCTGACCTATGCGCCGAGGGGGTTTCGCTCATTTATCGCCGCAATGCCGGTATGGCTCAAGGAAAAGCTGTACCTGAAGACCACCCTGAAAAGAGAACTGGCGGCACTGGGGAATATGAAGGAAAAGGAACTGCCGGCGCTGTTGTTTACTGAACATCACCAGTCCCATGCTGCATCTGCTTTCTTCCCGAGTCCGTTTGAAAGGGCCGCGGTCATGTGCCTTGACGGCGTTGGCGAATGGGCAACGACCTCTGTGTGGCTCGGCGACGGCCACAAGCTGACCCCGCAATGGGAAATCGATTTCCCGCACTCACTGGGCATGCTGTACTCGGCCTTCACCTACTACACCGGTTTCAGGGTCAACTCGGGCGAATATAAATTGATGGGGCTGGCGCCCTATGGCGAACCCGAATACGTGGATCTTATCCTGGACAAGTTGATTGATCTTAAGGAAGACGGCACCTTCCGCCTGAACATGAAGTACTTCAATTACGCGACCGGGCTTACCATGACCAACAAGCGCTTCGCTGACCTGTTTGGTGCACCGGCAAGAACACCCGAGACGCAGCTCGCTCAAAGAGAAATGAATATCGCCCGTTCTATCCAGGTGGTCACCGAAGAAGTGGTGCTGCGACTGGCACGCACCGTACACAAGGAACTGGATGCAGATTATCTGTGCATGGCAGGCGGGGTAGCACTCAACTGTGTTGCCAATGGACGCATTCTGCGCGAAGGCCCGTTCAAGGACATCTGGATCCAGCCGGCGGCGGGTGATGCAGGCGGCGCACTGGGTGCGGCCCTGGCCGCCTGGTACGATTACCATGACAAGCCCCGCGAAACCAATGGTCACGATCGCATGGAAGGGTCATACCTGGGCCCACGCTATGAAGATGCCACCATTAAGACGCAACTGGACCAGATGAATGCCGTCTACGAGCACCTTGATGATGCCGGACTGGAAGACAGACTGGGCTCCATCCTGGCCGATGAAAAAGTGGTCGGCTGGTTCCAGGGACGTATGGAATTTGGCCCCCGGTCACTGGGTGGACGTTCAATTATAGGTGACCCACGCAGCGCAAAAATGCAGTCGGTCATGAACCTGAAAATCAAATACCGGGAATCGTTTCGCCCGTTCGCTCCGGCAGTACTTGCGGAGGATGTCTCCGAGTACTTTGAGCAGGACCGGCCCAGCCCCTACATGCTGATTGTTGCCCCGGTCAACGAGGCACTGCGCACTCCCATGACAGCCGAACAGGAACAGTTGTTTGGCATAGAAAAACTGAATGTGCCGCGTTCGACGATTCCTGCGATCACCCATGTGGACTACTCTGCCAGAGTACAAACGGTTCACAAGGAAACCAACCCGCGCTTTCATGCCGTGCTGGAAAGCTTTAAAAAACACACCGGCTGCTCGGTGCTGGTTAACACCTCCTTCAATGTGCGCGGCGAGCCTATTGTCTGCACGCCGGAAGATGCCTACCGTTGTTTCATGCGCACCGAAATGGATTACCTGGTAGTAGAGAACTTTATCCTGGCAAAGGGCGACCAGCCTGCCTGGGAAAAAGATGACTCCTGGAAAGACGAGTTTGAACTGGATTAAACATGGATAACACAACAGCAAACACTCCTCCTGACAAACAGGAACTGCGCAAGTTCGGCCTGATTTTCGCCGGCATGTTTATTCTGTTCTTTGCCCTGTTATTACCCTGGATCTGGGACAAACCGTCGCCCATGTGGGCGTGGATAGTAGCGGCAGTCTTTATTGCGGCCGCACTGCTTGTACCAATGGCACTCGGTCCCGTTTACCGGCTGTGGATGAAAATCGGTCATGTACTTGGCTGGATCAATACCCGTATCATTCTGGGTCTGGTCTTTTTTGTTATATTCGCGCCTGTGGCACTGTTATTCAAGCTGCTGGGCAAGGATGCACTCAAGCAACGGCTGGATGCATCAGCCACCAGTTATCGTATAGCTAGCGAGCAGCCGCCTCGCGATCGCATGGAGAAACCGTACTAATGCTGGATTTACTGAAAGACCTGTGGGGCTTCCTCAAGGTACGTAAAAAGTTCTGGATGGCGCCCATCATCCTGGTGCTGGTACTGCTCGGCGCCCTTATCGTACTCTCGCAGGGGTCTGCCGTCGCACCGTTCATCTACACCCTGTTCTAGGTTTTTTCCAGGACCTGTGGCCGTACTAAAACGGCCACAGGTCCCAGCCATCATCCAGCGTACTTTCGCAGCGGGCCAGCTGGGTGTGATAGCTGGCCGCGCGCGCTTTGACCTGCTTCGCCACCTTGATTAGCCAGGGCTTGCCATTATAACTCTTGTTACGGTAACCCCCCTGACCCTCGTGATAGGCCAGGTATTGACTGTAGGCATCCCACTTTGAAATCCCCAGCATCCGGTTGCTCATGTGGACATACCAGGCAATGAAATCAACGGCGTCCTCGAAGTCATCGCGATCAGCACCCCGATTGCCCGTCTTCTCAACGTACCATTCCCAGGTTGAATCCTTGGCCTGCGCATACCCGTAGGCGGATGAGATACGTCCCCATGGAATCACCCAGAGAATGTGATCACGTGGCGGCTTTGCATCGCCGACAAATCTCGACTCCTGGTAGATGATGGCCAGCTGTACATGAATCGGCGTTCCCCACCGGTCAGCCGCGCGCTTTGCATCCCGGTACCAGCCACCCTTGTCTTCAAAAATCTCGCAGCTGTCGGTAATGTTCTGCGGAGGGTCGGTTGTGCAGCCCGTCAGGAGCGTCGACAGCAGGGCAGCAGCAAACAATGAGGAACGCATTCTGCTGATTCTATACATTTGATTACTGATATAATAGTCGGCTCCAGCTATCCTGCCGATCAGGCTGTAAACAACAAGAACCCGTCATGTTGAGCTACAAGGACATCCTGAGAAAAATACGACCGCCAAAAAAGAAAGCGCGCGTCTGGGTGCTTGAGAATGAAAAAATAGCGTATATCCGGATACGAAAGGTTGCTTCATCGTCCATCAATCTGTGCCTGATGCAGCATATTGCCAGGAACAACAATATGCCGGACCCCACCAATGACAGGGCACTGCGCAAAAAAATAGAAGCCGGCTATTCATCACATATCGCGCACTCCGTCATACGCAAGCAGCTAAAGGGTAACTATTTCGTGTTTGCGTTTGTACGTAACCCCCTGTCGAGGGTGTACTCCTGTTACAAGAACAAGGTCAAAAACCCGAAGCATGCTGACAAGAAAGACATCCTCTGCAACAGAGAATTCTATTACGACATGGATTTTTCAGCATTCGTCGATGCCATCGTAAAGCTACCCGATGATATTATTGACCGGCATCTGCGTTCACAGTCCTGGTTCCTGTGTGACGACCAGGGCTTGTTACCGGACTTTATCGGAAAACTCGAAAATTTTAATGCCGACTGGGACATCGTAAGCGACCGGTATGGTCTGCCAAAACCGATTCACTGGAATAAAACCGGCACCTCCGGAAAAATAACCGACATATGTACGCGCGCAAGCCTGGAAAAACTGATTCAGCGATATGCCGATGATATCCGGCTATTCGGCTATCAGGATGCAGTAGATGACATGTTAAAAGAGTATTGAATCCCTTAAATCACGTTAACGTCCTGCCAGGCGACCTGAAAACATTACCGAGTACCGCAACATGAATGAAGAAGACCTGCACAAAAATCTCCCCGGCTTTGATGAGCCACTGGCACTGCTGCGCGCCTGTCATAAAAACATTCTTGACCACTGCGACCGGCTGGAGAACCTGATTACACATATCGATACACAGGGTATTGATGACGAAGCCCGCAAGGCAGCACGCAACATTGTCCGGTATTTCTCAACCAGCGCCCTGCGACATCATCGTGACGAGGAGGAAGACCTGTTCCCGAGGCTGAATCGACAATCGATCAAAATTGCTGAGCTGATACGTGACCTGAAACAGGAGCATGCAAAACTGGACCAGCTCTGGGAAATCATCAGTCCCGAACTGAAAAAGCTCCCGGACGACAATTTCAGTGACAACGTCGTGCAGGCCAGCCATGACTTCTGCGCACTCAGCCGCCAGCACGTCAACCGTGAAAACATGGAGTTTCTGCCATTGGTCGCCAACAGTCTGAGTGAACTGGAGTTGACTGATATCGGTGAATGCATGGCCGCACGACGTGGCGTACGGATATAGACAGGAGGTGGTCAAACCACCTGTAGGAGCGGACCTTGTCCGCGATCACGGCAGAATAAGAACAATCGCGGACAAGGTCCGCTCCTACACCAATAGATATTTCGCGGCAAATTTCCTACAAATGCCGGTCTATCATGGCCATCAAAGACTGCAAGGCACCACGATTCTTCTCGACGACCTCCCTGCCACACTGCCCCACCCGGTGACGCTCATTGGCGTCTTCCAGCCACAGGCTGAGCGTACGTAACAACCCGCCAGCATCCTCCACCATCTCACAGGCACCGGCCTGCTGCAAAAGCTCGCAAATCTCGACAAAGTTGAACACATGCGGCCCGGTAACCACCGGCACACCCAATGCCGCCGGCTCCAGCAGGTTGTGTCCGCCGTGACGCACCAGGCTGCCACCCACAAATGCCACGTCAGACGCCGCGTAGAACAACGATAATTCACCCATTGAATCACCCACAAAGACTTCTGTCGCAGGCGTACAGGGAACACCCTCGCTGCGCAGCAAGGTGTTGTAATGGCGCTGGCGGCAGAGCTCGGCGACGCTTTCGAAACGTTCCGGATGACGGGGTACCAGTACCAGCAGACAATCACTGAACTGTTCACGCAA
This sequence comes from Gammaproteobacteria bacterium, assembly GCA_030632175.1. Lineage (GTDB taxonomy): Bacteria > Pseudomonadota > Gammaproteobacteria > UBA9214 > UBA9214 > UBA9214. The sequence goes on along the minus strand of DAOVVG010000124.1, from coordinate 2,209 downwards.
TTGCCGAAAAACGTCCAGCAATAATTCATCTTCACCCTCATGGGTACTACCGGCGACCCAGACTGTCCTGCCAACACCCCAGTCACGTCGCAGTACTTCAGCCCGTTCCAGCAAACTGGGTGGCGTACGTTGCTCAAATTTCAGGTTACCGGTAACCGTAATGCTGTGCTCATCGGCACCGAGACTCCTGAAACGGCCTGCATCCAGCTCACTTTGCGCTGCAATCTCTGTCACTGCGGACAGGGTCTGCCCTGCCAGACTGCGCACACGCCGGTAACCCGCCACAGATCTTTCCGACAGTCTCGCATTAACCAGTAACAGCGGCACGCTGCGGCACTGACAGGCATGAAACAGGTTGGGCCAGAGCTCGGTTTCCATAATAACCGCCAACTGCGGCCTGACACGTTCCAGGAACCTGGAAACCGCACCCGGCAAATCATAGGGTGCATACACATGCGCCACGTCGTTACCGAACAATGCGGTAACACGTGCTGACCCCGTGGGCGTTACCGTTGTGATCAGGACAGAATAGTCCGGTCGCTGTTCCAACAGGGCATGCACAACAGGTTCGGCCGCCTGCACCTCGCCAACGGAAACCGCATGGATCCAGATAACCCGCTCACCCAGTGTCGGCTCAATCGCGCCGAACCGTTCCGGCCAGCGACGCCGGTAATCCGGAGCACGGATGCTGCGCCATGCCAGACGCACGATGACCAGCGGCGCCAGCAGATACAACAGTAGTGTGTATAGTTTTCTCAAGGGCGCTGCCCGGTCAGGTACACAGGCTGACTATTCGCGTGCCTTCAACCAGTCCATATACAGTGGCACGCCTTCCTCTACCGACTTGAAAGCCCGATCGTAGCCAAGATCACGTAATACCGTCATATCGGCCTCCGTATAGCTCTGGTAGCGCCCGCGCAAGTGATCCGGAAAGGGAATAAATTCAAGCTCGCCCCTGCCATACCAGGCAATCACAGCCACTGCGACATCCTTGAAACTCTGGCAGCGCCCGGTCCCCAGGTTGACAATGCCGGACTTGTTCGGGTTATCAAGAAACCACAGGTTCACATCCACCACGTCATCGATGTAGATAAAGTCGCGGCGCTGCTCACCGTTACCGTAACCATCACAACCCTCAAACAGACGCGGGTTCTCGCCGGCATTCAGCTGCTGACTGAGATGATATGCAACACTGGACATGCTGCCCTTGTGCTGTTCACGCGGACCGTAGACATTGAAATAACGAAAGCCCGCAATCTGGCATGTCGCCTTCGGGAGAATGCGGCGCACATACTGGTCAAACTGAAATTTTGAGTAGCCGTAGACGTTCAGCGGCGACTCATGTTCCCGGGTCTCTCTGAAAACACTGCCCCCGCCATAGACAGACGCCGAGGAGGCATACAAACAGGCCGCGCGGTTCTCAAGGCAATAGTGCAGCAGGGACTTGGAATACTCGTAATTATTATTCATCATGTAATGGCCATCCCATTCGGTGGTGGCCGAACAGGCGCCCTCATGAAAAATGGCGTCAACGGGTTCGCTAAAGCCGGTGCCATTACGAATCTTCTCGATAAAATCGTCCTTGTCGAGATAGTCCATGATTTCGCAATCAACCAGATTCAGAAACTTTGTTCCGTCCTTCAGGTCATCAACGACGATGACATCCTCACGACCACGGTCATTCAGACCCTTGACAATATTACTGCCGATAAACCCGGCTCCACCTGTGACAATAATCATTTTAAATTCCCGGTTATGTCCTGATTAAAGCTGACGCAATCGCGGACAAGGTCCGCTCCTACAAGTTGACCTGTTCACTGTGTCCTGTTAAATCTTACACCCTTAAGCGGTGATTCCTGAAGACTGATCATTTTTGGAAGCCGCTTGCCCAGGCGTCGCTGTATCCGCCGGTACCATGCCTTTCTGGCCCTGGGACCGGTCTCCTTCCCGAGGCAGGCGGCCAGGAAACGATAGCGCTGGCCCAGCGTTAAATAGGAAACAGCAAGCCTTGCCAGCGCTGACATGTCCACTGTCACCCCGTAGCCGCGACGCAGACATGAAACAAAGGCCCGCGGACAATCTATAAACACCGGGTAGTACTCCCCGCCTCTTGACTGCACAAGAATATTCCGCCACTTGAGATCATAGTGGAATACACAGGCACCGTGCGCCTTTCTGATGCTCTCGATCAACCGCCCGGCAAAGGCAC
>DAOVVG010000283.1 GCA_030632175.1 Gammaproteobacteria bacterium | reverse complement strand
AGGGCTTTGCCGGCGTGCTGTTGTTGATCAGCAGCGCAAGTGCGGCAGAGATCTACAAGTGTACTGATGCGCAGGGCAAGACCCGCTATGCGGACAAACCCTGCGGCGGCAGCGCGGTTGTCATTACACCCAAAAAGGCCCCGGCAGTCACTGAGGATAGCGTGCGACGCATGGACAAGACGCAACGTTTATTGCGTGCCTATGATGCAGAGCATAAAGAAGAACAGGACCGGGAAGCGGCAAGCAAGGCCGAGAAAATTCAGCGTCAGCAAAAATGCAGCGAGGCCAGGCGCTATCAACGCGGTGTCACACAGGCAAGTCGTGTTTATGCCTATGATGAAGCCGGTCAGCGTTATGACCTGAGCGATGAAGGGCGTGCAGCCGAAGAGGCCAGGGCGCAGGAAGAAGTTGAACGCTGGTGTGATGAGAAATAATACACTTTTAGAGTTTCAGCTAAGGGATCCGTAAACTCCCTGCTTTTAAAAAGTGAATCCCTTCTCCCTCAGGGAGAAGGCCAGCATGAGGGGGGATAAATTAAGAGGTGTTCGGGGTTTGATATTTCTGATCCCCGACCCCTCGCTTCGCTCTCCCCAGCCCTCTCCCTGTGGGAGAGGGATTTTAATCGGCCGGATGGCCGATCGATCCGGCATTAGCCGGCAGAATATTCATAATTTCAGAACGAGGGATGCACATGAGAACCGGTATGATCGGTCTGGGCGCCATGGGTGCGCCGATGGCTCGCAATCTTAACCAGGCAGGACACCTGCAGGGTGTCTGGAATCGAACGGTTGACACGGCGGTACAATTGGCCGCTGAACTCGGTGTTGCGGTGGCGGATGATCCGGCGGCACTGGCGGCTCAGTGTGAACTGCTGCTGTTGTCGGTGTCAGCCGATGGCGATTTGCTGGAAGTGGTACAGGCGCTGTTGCCGGGACTCGCACCCGGCACGGTGGTAGTGGATACCTCGACGGTCAGTCGCGAAACGGCTATGCAGGCTGCTGCCTTACTGCAGAAGGCCGGGGCGGAATTTCTTGATGCACCAGTTTCAGGCGGCACCGAAGGCGCGCGCAAGGGAACGCTGGCCATGATGGTGGGTGGCGACGCGGCGGTTGTTGAGAAAGTCACGCCGGTATTGAACAGTATTGCCGGCAGCGTTACACACATGGGACTGGTGGGTGCCGGGCAGGCAACCAAGGCAGTTAACCAGGTGATGGCTGCCGGTATCAACCAGGCAGTGACCGAGGCGCTGGCGTTTGCAAAGGCACTGGAATTGCCGCTCGACAAGGTCATTGAGGTGACCGGTTCCGGTGCGGCGGGTAACTGGTTTCTGCATCACCGCGGACCGACCATGACAAAGGGCATATTCGATCCCGGCTTTCGCGTGGCGTTGCATCACAAGGATCTGGCGATCTGCAAGCAGATGGCCGAACAGTTTGATGTGGCATTGCCGGTTGTCGAGATGACCTTGATTCACTACCGGCGGCTGATGGAGGCCGGTTATGGTGATGAGGATATCTCGGCGCTGTTTCGTGAGAAGCTGGGGTTGTTTGACAACACCGGGGGTCGACCAAAACGGCCCTGACCCGGTGCCCCGCCGGTCAAGCCTCCGGCAGATGCCCGGTTTTTACCAGGATCAGGGTTTCTTCCTCGACATAGGGATCATGCCTGCTTAAATGCGGACTGCGTATCCAGCTACCGGCCGGGTAACGGCCGTGCTCATCAATAAACTCACCGGAAATCACCAGTATCTCTTCACCACCCCAGTGCTGATGCGGCTGAAATTTCTCGTTTTCCGGCCAGTAAACCAGCGCGGTATGTTGTGTTTGAAATTCATGCAGGGATAACACCACCAGGTTACCTATACCGTTTTGCCACTGATGGTCTTCCGGCCGAACCACCACGTGCGCGCAATCATCAGGATGAAACTGGTCCAGTTTTACAAACAGCTTGCAGCCGTCACGGGTAAAGGGTGAATGTTTTGAACCCGGCGGGTTACGGATATACGTGCCCATCGGGTAGTCGCCAAACTCATCAGAGAATGTTCCCTTGAGAACAAAAAGTTCTTCACCGAACGGATGATTGTGTTCAGGAAAGGACGCGCCGGGCTCAAAGGTCACCAGGCTGGTGGTATGGCCATGCTCAGCCGCGACACGCTCAAGGTGTACACGTGAAACACCATCAGCCGGGCTGGTGACCCATTCCTGATCGGGTGGCGGAATGCTAACCGCCAAAGAAAAGTCCATGTTGAGTTTTGTCATCGTCATCACGCGATTATTATTATAGATCAATATATAACTTTAACGTGCATCCAGTGGGCTACGTACGCCGCGGCCACCTTTGTTAAGGACATGGGTGTAAATCATCGTGGTGGATACGTCCTTGTGGCCGAGTAGTTCCTGTAATGTCCGTATATCAGTGCCGGATTCGAGCAAGTGTGTTGCAAAGCTGTGCCTGAGAGTGTGGCTGCTGGCCGGTTTCTCTATTCCCGATGCCCGAACTGCATTTTTAATGGCATTTTGTACGCTGCTTCTGTGAATATGATGACGTTTTATTTTTCCAGACCGCGGGTCGTGTGCACGGTTTTGTGAAGGGAAAACATATTGCCAGCCTGTCTGGAAAGGTGCCTGTGGATACTTGCGAGCCAGTGCGTAAGGCAGTGAAGCTTCACCAAAGCCGGCCTCCAGATCTGACTTGTGGAGCAGTCGTACACGGTCAACCTGGTTCTTCATATTAGCTGTCAGGCATTCAGGTAGTATCGTGACGCGATCCTTGTTGCCCTTGCCAGCCCTGATAATGACTGCCTGCATTGAAAAATCAACATCCTTCACGCGCAGGCGCAGAGTTTCCATTAGTCTCATGCCTGAACCGTACATTAATTTGGCGATAAGAAGATGCTGTCCGGACAGTTGATCGAAGAGACGGATGACTTCATCTGCAGAAAGTACGACAGGCAAGCGTTTAGGGCGTTTTGCCCGGGTTACTCCCTGGAGTTCACCAAGTGGCTGATTAAGTACCCTGGTATAAAGAAAATTAAGCGCATTGAGTGCCTGGTTCTGGGTCGCGGCAGCAACCTTCCGCTCATTGGCAAGATAACTCAGAAACTCGCCAACTTCGACTACGGACATTTCCTGCGGATGGCGTTTTCCATGATACAAAATGTACTGTTTTATCCAGGACAGGTAAGACTGCTCAGTCCTGATACTGTAATGAAGTGTGCGAATGACCCGTCTTACGGAGTCAAGAAAGGTAGATGACATAAGGGGCCTCCTTGCCGCCATAATATGCATTGCAGGATTTAAATAATGTCGTATAGTGATT
>DAOVVG010000104.1 GCA_030632175.1 Gammaproteobacteria bacterium | reverse complement strand
TTGGCCAGTATGTGCCGCCGGAGATCGTCGATGAGATGAGCCGTAATCCGGATGGGAATTTCTCGGTTGATGGAGAAAGCCGGGAGTTGTCCGTACTGTTTTGTGATATCCGCGGCTTTACCACGATATCGGAATCACTGGCGGCTGATGAATTGAAGCAGCTGTTGAATCAGTTTTTTACACCCATGACGCGCATCATTTTCGAAAAGCGCGGCACTATAGACAAGTATGTCGGCGATATGATCATGGCTTTCTGGGGAGCGCCGGTGCAGGACCCCGGGCACCGGCAACATGCCGTTGAGGCGGCATTGGCGATGCTCGATCAGGTGGTGGCCATGCGGCCGGAAATCAGCGAACGCAACTGGCCGGAAGTTAATATCGGCATCGGTATCAATACCGGCGTAATGAATGTTGGTGATATGGGATCCGAGTACCGGCGCGCCTATACCGTTATCGGTGATGCGGTTAACCTGGGTTCACGCCTGGAAGGGTTGACGAAATACTACGGCGTGCGTCTGATTGTCAGCGAGGCCACGGCTGCGGGTCTGGAAGGTATGTTGTTACGCTGTCTGGACAGAGTGAAGGTCAAGGGAAAAAATGAACCAGTCACTATCTATGAACCGGTTGGCCTGTCTGTCAGTGTTTCCGGCGAGTTGGTTAAAGAGGTGGTAGAGAGTAATACAGCGCTTAATTACTACTTTGCGGGTGACCTTGAGAAGGCATATTCCGCCTTTCAGGCTTTGCAGGAGGCAGCGCCGGAGCGCAAATTGTTCAGCCTCTATCTGGAACGAATTAGCGCATTACAGTCACGCGGAATTGGACAGGACTGGGATGGTGTGTTTGAACATACCTCGAAGTAGTCCGTTAATCATTATTGGACCGAAAATGAAACCGGTTTGCTCATTGAGCCATGGTTAAAATCTCCCAGCCTGAAGTCCTCGTTTGTATCCCGCGCATGAATTGTCCAGGTATAGCGGCCACCTTGTTCGATCAGGTTCTCTGGTAAGGTGAGCTCGGCTTCAGGAAGCAGTGATGACATATAAACCAGGCTGTTTCATTCCATAGGTCGCGGATAAATACCTGGTAGAAGGCTGCGCCCGGGACGGCTTTCCAGCTTAACTTTTCAGGGGGGTGCGGGCAGTTCCTGTTTGTGACCGGGTGTTTGCCCGCTGGCACCGGCAAGTTTTGAAATGATGACGTAGTGGCGTGCGCTGTGTACTTTACCGTCCGTCAGGGTAATGCGTGCAGCGTACCATCCGTCCTGGGCATCTGCCGGGGGTGTTCGATTTTGTCTCATTTGTCTTTTACAGAGAGGAATCTGTCGTTCACCTCGCGAATCCGTAAAGACAGGCTGCGCAACATGCCAATGCTGATATCGGGGTAGCTTTGTATTAATCCACGCAGACGTGTTTTTTCAAGGGTTAACACCGTGGCATCTTCAATGACATGGGCGGTTGCAGACCGGGGCAGATCATCCAGCAGATTCATCTCACCGAATGTGTCACCCGGTCCAAGCAAGGCTATGTAGTTATTACTGCCAGGATCGCTGTCAATGGTTATGCCGATCTTTCCCGAGACGAGTAAATACAGGTGGTCACCCTGATCTTTGATTTCGAATACGCAATCACCGGCAAAGTAATCCTGCTTCTCCAGTGACTGCGCAACCACTCGCAGATCATCCGTGCCTACCATGGAGAAGACAGACGATTGCTTGAGCAGCATCAGGCGGTCAAATATATCAGGCATGTATTTCTCCAGCGGGTTGCATTGCCTGCTTGCCGCACTGGCTTAACCAGCTGTTGCCGTGGTCGGCGCACCATTGCAGTACTTCGTCAACACTCACAAAGAGTCGGCTCCTGTGTCCAGGGTCTTCACCAGCGGAGACCTGCAGGGCGTCACTCAGGTTGCCGATCCTGGAGTCCTTGACAAGGTTCCCGAGCACTTCGCAGGCATTGGCAATATGGCGTGAATCGCCGCATGAGAAACCGGCATGGATTATCCTGATCGTTTCTTTGTTATACAGCGATTCAAGCGCCAGCAACACCAGTTCCATAGTCTGGTCGAGTTGTTCCTTCAGCATGTACTGGAGCAGGGATCGGGCAGAGTTCACGTGTGTCCCGTTATCCTGTTCAAGGATAGCGAGTGCATCCTGCAGTAACAGGATTCCCCCGGACTTGCTGTGTGCGATTTCCTCATATATTGACCTTGGCAAGTGCGCGTCCATAAGTGACGTCATCAGGGTTTTCTGGGCGCGCAGACTGGCCTGATTGCCCGAGATCCACTCCAGTGCGCATTTATTATAGTGCTTTGAAACGGTCTGCAGCATATCAATGCCTGCTTCACGTACACGGATATGTCCATCCCCGATTGCATTCAGAATGAGGCGGTTGCGCTGGTCTTCATTAATCAGGTGCAGACAGCCGACAGCGGCCTGGCGAAGTAGTGGATTTTCGATAGCAAGCGTGTGAATGATGGCATTAGCCAGTTGCGGGGAAATATCCTCGTGCCAGTGTTGCAGCCCCTGTAAAGCGTGCAGCCTTGCGTGATCAGAAGAGTCAGCAAGCAAGGAAATGAAGGCGTTGAGATAGTCAGGTAATAATGACTGCTGTTCCTGACTGGCAAGCAGGGCTATGTCCTGAATGTTATCCATGGCTGCACAACGTGAAGCCGCGTTTGACTGTAACAATGATTGCCAGGCCGCAATCGCCTTGTGGCGGTAGTTATGTGTGTCTGGATAACGCAGGGCAGCATGGATGGCTGTAGACTGCATGCGGGGATTGCCGCTGTCCAGTTGTGTGATGACCTCTGTAATGGTTGTTTTATGGTTTTTATCAAGCAACAGCCGCATGACAGTTGTTTGCAGGTGTGAGTCACCGTTGCTGGCAAACTGGCGCAATTTGTCTGTATGAGCGGAGAGATCAAGCGGGGCCAGTAAATTCAGGACGCGGTCTGCTGTTGCCGTTTCCATATTGCCCGCGCGTTCCAGGATAATTCCTGCAGCCTTCTCTGGAAAAGATCCGACTAGAATTTTCGCAAATGCTACAGAAACTTCCTCGTCAGCGTTATTGATCCCGCGCATGATTTCTTCCAGTGTTTTATCACCGCAACCCTGCAAGTCTGAATACATATGTTTGCTCGGCAGGAACAGACGTTCTTTCAATGTGGCAAGCAGCGTCCCGACATAGGTCTTGTTCATTTGTCGGCTGTAGAACAGGTACAGGCCTGCAGCGAGAACACCAGGCACGAGAAAATATACCGGAGTGTCCATGTTCTGCATCAATATCAGTATGAGCCCGCATACCATTAACGCCAGTGGCAGCACCAGTGCAATCGACATGGCACGGGCCCGCCCCTGCATGTAGGCGGGGAGCGCATTAAAGAACATGCTCCTGACCGGATTACGGAAGGCTGGCATTAGCGCGTCCTTGTTGAAGCTGCCAAGCAGGGCGGCGGGCAGGGTAAAGCTGAATGTCAGGGCACTGAGGCAGACCAGGGTAGTAGCCGGAAATAGCAGGTTAATGGTGCGTACACCAAAGCGTTTGATTGCCCGGTTGGTAACAAATAATTGCATGAACAGCGCGATGGCACTGGTTGCGGCTGTCAGTGAGCCAAAAAATTGTGTCAGACTTTCCTCTGTGAGGAATGTCTGGGTGTAAATACGGTTCACGCTGTAACAGAGAATGTAGAAGGACAGCACCATAAAAAACAGCGCCAGTGATGAGGCACGCAGGAGGCTGGACCGGTAAGTGAATTTTATTCCCTGGTGTACCTGTTCGACACAGTCTTTCATCAGGTTCCGGGATTTCTTTGGTGTGCGAAAATGCGTCGAGGTACCGTGTATTTTATGCCTGACGTTAATCACAATGGCGCCTGCTATCAGCAAGGTACACCAGAGCAGTAACAGATTTCGAACCCCGAATATCGGGGCAGCAACAACCAGTAACAGTCCGCCGATGATGGCACCAAATTGAGCGCCGGCATAGACCAGCGGCGCCAGACGTTTTGTCTGTGTTGTGGTCATGTTCTCGTTCATATAAAGCGCAGCATGTACCAGTAGTATCTCTGACGCGACTTCATAGACAAGGTAGTAGGCGGGGTAAACAAGGGGGCTGTTGCTTGCCGACATGGCATACCAGCTTGCGAGGACCAGCATAATAAGGACGGCAAACAGTGCACGGAAGAATCTTTCTGCAGGGATACGGTCGGCAAAGGCGGCATACACCGTGCTGACGGCTGCCAGCAACAGCCCCTGGATGACGTACATAAATGGCAGGTATTCAATTCCCAGCCGTTTCAGGAACAGGGCGTCTGCGGTACCACGGCCGATGGCCATGCCGGTGCTCACCAGCATGAAGAACAACAGGAAATAGAGCACATTCCCGCCCTCTCCCGGCTGGATAAGCAGCTTTCTTTCAAGTAGATCTGTTATGCCGGTCATTATTTGCGGGCGGGGGGCCTGGAGCGGCAGTGCTTTCATGGGTTCTGCCATCCCGACTATTCCTTTCTGGTTATTATTGTTATCGATTGTACAGTTTCTGAGCTTGAAAGGTCGTAAGCTTTTTTATGTAAGTTTATGGGTCGTGTTATATAGCCTGGTAGCCAGAACCTTGTTCAGGTTCTTGAATACTTTAGTCGCAATGTAGGGGTAACGTCTGCTAAGTCGATCCAGATTATTCTGGGTCAGGCATAGCAGGCGACTGTCTTCGGCCACATCGACATCCGCAGTACGCTTCTCGTAGAACAGGCCTGCTTCGCCGACGACGTCACCACGTTCATGTGTCGCCAGATTGATGCGTCCGTCATCTCCTTCAATAGACGTAAGCAGTTTCCCTTCTATCACAACATACATTTCCGAGGCGTTTTCTCCGGCAGTGATAATGCGTTTTCCTTTTGGCACCCTGACGACCTTTGCCATCAGCGCAACAATCCTCGCCTGTGACGTCCTCAGTCCCTTGAGTAGCGGAATCGATTCCTGCGGGTTCTCGCCAAGGTCGAGTGTCAAGGCATCCCAGAGGGTGGTGAAGCGGACGCTGGCGCAGAGGGCGGGCGTGAGGAGAAAGTCACTGAACCATGCGATGGCAAGTGCGTAGGATGCCATTAGTCCGACATGGACCTGCATGCGCAGTTCACTGGTCATCAAAACCAGGAAGCCCAGGCAGAGACCGATGGATGTGAGTGTCACTGGTCTGCCGACGGCTTTCATTGCCACTAGTGTCGCCTTCCTGTCGTCTGCATGACGATGGACCTCCTGGTTGAAACGCGAGAAATAATGGATGGTGTCGTCAATTGCAATACCAAGCACCATGGGAGGTATCAGGCTGGTGCTCGGATTCAGACTGATGCCAAAGAAACCCAGGGAGCCGGAGTAGACAGCGACAGGAATAATGTTCGGCAGCAGGGCAATGACCCCGATTCGTGGCGACATGAACATCACTGCCAGTATGGCGTAGACAAACACAAGTGCGAGGCCAACGCTCCTGGCCTGGCCGACAATAATATCTGTGAGTGTTTCACTGATGAGTACCGGGTTGCCGGTTATCGTCGGGGTAAGATGTTTGGGAAACTGGTCAAGCTTCGGCTGGATGCGTTCCATCAGCTCGGACATGCGGTCCGAATTAATCACCCTGGAGCGGACCACCAGGTTGGCTGTTCTGAATCGTGTATCTACAATGCTGTCCAGTTCCTCGCTGGAACTGAGGAACAACAATTGTGTGATGAGGCGCTTGTTGTCCGGTATTTTGTAGAAGGCAGGGTCGTTATTGTTAAATGCCTTGTTTATCAACATAAGGTAGTCAGCAACTGAAATGGTGTCACCTACCTCGGGTTGCTGTTCCAGCCAGTCCTGCAGTTCTTTCAGTATTGCAAGATTGCGCGGGTCCTTGAATGTGTCTGTATGGATACCATCGATAACAATGTAGAAATGGTTGGCGCCACCGAGTTTGTCGTTAACAATATTAAAACCCTTGCGGACATCGGAATCGCTGGCGAAATTGGTGATTGATTCGGTGCTGACATGGATTTTCATCATGCCGACCAGAGAAAGCAGAAAAATAATGCCGAAGGCCACGAAGATCTTGCGCTGGTGTTTCAGGTCAAACAGTGCGACCCGGTCAACAAAGTGGTCAAATCCCCTGCCTGATATTGAGTTATCAGATGTTGCGTGTGCATCGGGGTTACGGTCGAGTGCCTTCAACAGGGCGGGAGTGAATGTGATCGACAGCGCCGTAATATAAACCACGCCAATCGCTGAGAAGACACCAAATTCCCTTACCGCGCCGATCGGGTTGGTCATCAGTGCGATGAAGCCGGCGATCGTTGTCAGTCCCGTCAATGTGACCGGCAATGTCATGTTCTTCAGTGTCCGGTGGATGACGGTATCAGCAGCGTCGGGTTTGTGTCGCAGCTGGTGATATTCAGACGTTACATGGACGGCATAAGAGAGTCCCAGAATCATTAACAGTGGCGGCACCAGTACCGAGATCATGCTGAGCGAATAGCCAAGTGCCGAGATGGTGCCGAGAGTCAGAAGGACGCCGATGCCGACAGTCAGCAGCGGGGCAATGACGCCCAGCAGGGTACGAAAGGAAATGGCCAGTACGATAGCGATAATGATAGTGATCAATGGTGGCGTCCAGATCAGATCATCTACCAGCAAGTCAACCATGGCGAACTTGAAGTAGGGTGAACCCGTCATAAAGACTTCATTGTTGCCCTGTTCTTCTTCCACTATGCGGGTTATTTCTTCGTGTATTCCCCCGCGGATATAGTCCCGGTCCGAGATGTCATTGAAATAAACAACCAGTGCCGTTGCGTCCGCAGCCATGGAGACGAGGTTGCCGGCATAGAGCGGGTTGTCAAGAATGCGGGCCTTTATGTCTTTGAGGCTTGCGGTCCCGTCTTCCAGTCCTGCGCTAAAGGGTGAAATATCAAGCCCGCCATCAACGCTGCGAATGTCTACGGCATTTGCAAGTGATGACACGCGGTGTACGGCATCGATACCCTGGATGCGATCGGTTATTCGCCTGATGGGTTCCATCGTGTCAGTGGTAAAAACGTCATCAGAGGCAAATGTAATGATGAGTGTTTCGTCGCTGCCAAACAGCTGTCGGGTCTTGTCGTAGAATTGTTTTGCTGATTTGTTTTCCGAGAACAGGCGGTTAGCGGAAGGATCGATGTTGAGCCGCATATTGCCTGTGAGAGGGTCAACTATTGCTGTCAGGGCGAGTGCGGACAACACCAGGCACAGGAGCAGGGTAAATCCCGTATAACGTGAGACCAGTCCGGAAATTTTATTGATGATGCCCATTAATCGGTCAATATGGGTGGTGCATCTTTCTGCTTCAGTTGTTCCGGGTCAAACAGGTCATCCTCCAGGGAGAGGTTCGTACTGATTTTCTGGATGATCATCTGTGTTTCTGTTTTGTCACGCACATCGCGCATGAGGAGTTTGCGCGGGACATGGATACTGCCTTCTTTCTTTATTGACGTTGGGTCAACAGTCATGGTTTTACGTAACCGGTGTCCACGTTCATAAAGGTCTGTTTTCAGCGCTACGCAGGTCTCAATATCGATGAAGGTCGTTATTTTTTCATAACCGGAATTGTCGTCTGGATAGCTGTTTACAACATATACTGGCCGGCCGGATAATACATCATCGGGAAATTGTTCGGCCTTGAGGTCAGTCAGTATGCCATGTAACCGTTCGTAGTCTTCATAGGAGAAATCTGTCCCCAGGATGGAGCTTGATATGCGTTTGGATGTGATTTTGCGCACAATAACCAGGCCGGGCATGTAGATGTACATGTCATTCTGTGGTTCGCTGCGAATGTCTACGGCATTTGCAAGTGATGACACGCGGTGTACGGCATCGATACCCTG
>DAOVVG010000035.1 GCA_030632175.1 Gammaproteobacteria bacterium | reverse complement strand
GTCCAGTGTCGGCTCCAGCGCAGCCTCAATGATAACCTGGTCGATGTTGCTAACGAGGGGGCGATGTCCCTTGTTGCCGTCGGCGCGTAACAGCACGGTTCGGCGTGGCAGCAGGGTCTCGATAACGCCGGCATGATTACCGGTCAGTTGCCATTCGACTTCATCGCCGCAAACAATTTGCGGCAGGCCACGGCGGGCTACGCAACGGTAAATTTCGCCATTAGCTGCCTCGACCAGCTGGTTCTTGCCATAGTTCACAATAACAAGGCCGGGTTGTGAGTCGCCCGTGCTGGTGTTTACGGGAGTGTCAGGCACCGCTGTGAAACCCTGTTCCTTGCGGATTCGGGCGGGTGTCAGTGATATGTGCTGGCATATTCCGGTGGTTTAACTGTCAGCGGGCAGCAGCGCATCGATTTTAGCGCTGCAGATGAAATCATTTTCGGACAGGCCGCCGACAGAATGGGTGCTGTAGCGTATGTGGCAACGATTGTAGCTGACCTCAATGTCGGGGTGATGATCTTCGGTGTGGGCAACCCAGGCCATTGCGTTTACAAAGGCCATGGTTTCGTAGTAGTTGCTGAATTTAAAAGTGCGGCTGATTTCCTTGCCGCTGTCGTCAATTGACCAGTCGTTGTGCAGTTCCTTTGCCAGGCTGTTGGCTTGTTCGTGCGTTAGCGGGGAGGTGCTGCTGTCGAGTGGCTTGCAGTGCTTGCTGGTCAGGCCGGATGCAGACATGGCGCTTACTTGAACTTGTAAAAGGTTGTATTGAGATACTCGACAACGGCATCAACATCTTCTGGAAACCACTTCAGGTTAAGGTTGACTTCACAACGCTGAACCTGGTTGCGCAGGGCGTCAGGCGTGGTGACACGCCGGTCCTCGCGGGTATACATGCCGTCATCATGGCATTTCATGCAGTTTTTCTGTTGCAGTGACTTGCCGTGATTGATATCAACCGCAAGTATTGAGCTGCTTGTAACCAGTAGACCGGTCGTAATGAGTGTCATTAATGCCGTTTTCATGCGTTGTCTCCGTATCAGGCGCTGCTCATGTTAGCGGATATGTGTGAAATTCGCACGGGTGCCGGCGGATGTGAGTCATGGAAGGCAGAATACAACGGGTCGGGCGTAAGCGTGCTGGCATTTTCACGGTACATCTTGACCAGTGCATGTATCAGATCTGTGCCGCTGGATTGCTGAACGGCATAGGCATCGGCCTCAAACTCATGTTTGCGAGAGAGTAGCGACATCAGCGGTTGTATAAAGAAGGTAAACACCGGCAACACCATCATAAACAGCATCAGTGCCATCCAGGGTGAGGGCTGGCTGACACCCAGACCCTGATAAAACCAGTCCTGTTTCTCCAGCCAGCCGAGCAGGGCAAGGGCAACCAGGCTCAGGGCAAAGGTAGAGAACAGACGTTTCTGGATATGCTTGAGTTTGAAATGTCCCAGTTCGTGCGCCAGCACGGCCTCGATCTCTTCCGGTTTCAGTGACTCCAGCAGGGTGTCAAAGAAAACAATGCGCTTGTTGCTGCCAACGCCGGTGAAGTAGGCGTTGCCGTGGCCGGAACGTTTGGAGCCATCCATGACAAAAATACCCTTGCTGCGGAAGCCGCATTTATCCATCAGCGCCTGGATACGCTGCTTGAGTGCGTCGTTATCCAGCGGCGAGAACTTGTTGAACAGCGGGGCAATGACGGCCGGGTACGCCCAGAACATGATCAGGCTGAATGCCATCCACACTGCCCAGACATACAACCACCACAGGCCGCCGGAGGCTTGCATGATCCACAGTGCCAGCGCGATCATCGGCCCGCCGATAACGGCCAGTAGCAGTCCGTTTTTGAGCAGGTCGATAAAAAATACTTTTACGCTGGAACGGTTGAAGCCGAAGCGTTCCTCGATGACAAACGTGTGGTACAGGCTGAAAGGCAGCTCCAGCAGTGTCATGATGACCATCGCACTGAGGATGACACCGACGCCGGTGATGACCGGGTGAAGGCCGCCGGCAAGCCAGTTCTTGTCCAGCCAGTCCAGGCCGCCGCCCAGTGTCCAGCCGAGCAGCAGCAGGCTGTCGTAGGCCAGCGTAACCATGCCGAGGCGAGTGTTGGTCACGGTATAGTCAGCGGCCTTGTGATGATCTGCGAGCGGCACCTTGCCGGCAAAAGACCCGGGAACGGTATCTCGGTGTTTCTTCACGTGGATGAGTTGTCGGGCTGCCAGCCAAAAGCGCAGCAGCAGTGACCCGGCAAGGGCAAAGAGGAACAGCAGGGTGAATGTATCCATATACAATTTTAGTCCGTGTTTTCTACCTTGTAGAAGATTAGCCTCTGGTACAATGCGACTCAACCTTAATCTTAGGAAGGAAGAGTGACTTCATGACGCAAGATGCCAATAACCTGATCTGGATTGATCTGGAGATGACCGGACTTGATACTGCGAATGACAGAATTATCGAGATCGCAACGATCATGACCGACGGACAGCTGAATATTCTGGCCGAAGGCCCGGTGCTGGCTATTCATCAGCCGGACGAGATATTGGCTGGCATGGATGAATGGAACACCCGCCAACATGGAAAGTCCGGTCTGACCGAGCGGGTACGTAAAAGCACCACTACCGAGGCGGAAGCAGAGAGCCAGACAATCGAATTTCTCGGTGAATATGTGGCAGCCGGTGCTTCACCAATGTGCGGCAACAGCATTTGCCAGGATCGGCGGTTTATGGCGCGCTGCATGCCGGAACTGGAAGCCTTCTTTCATTACCGCAATCTTGATGTCAGCACCATCAAGGAGTTGGTCAAACGCTGGGCGCCGCCGGGGTCCCTGACTGGCTTTAAAAAGGGTGGTTCGCACCTGGCGCTGGACGATACACGTGACTCGATTCGTGAACTGCGTTTCTACCGCGAGTATTTCATCAAATATTGATTACAGATCTTATTCTGGGAAAGCACAAAAAATGTAGGATGGGTAAAGAAGCAACGCGACGTACCCATCAAACGGAATTACCGATATCTGATGGGTACGCTGCGCTTTACCCATCCTACGTAGCTGCAATGCTACTTTATTGTTCCACAGGTAGTTCGGGATTGTTTCCCCAGTCAGACCATGATCCCGGGTAACCCTTTATTCGCTCATAGCCAAGGTGTTTAAGCACTATATAGCTGTGCGCCGAGCGGTGGTGTGTCTGGCAGTACGTGATCACTTCCTTGTCGGGCGTAATGCCAAGTGGTGTCAGTAATGCCTGTAATTCCTCGTCTGACTTGAAGCGCATGTTGCGGTTGGTGTCGATGGCTTCGATCCAGTTCAGATTTACCGCCCCCGGTATGTGGCCGCCGCGTTCGGCGAATTTTTTGATGCCGTTGTATTCGTCGGGGCTGCGTACATCAAGAAGCCGGCAGTTCTCCTCGTCGAGTTTTCCGCTGATGTAGGTGCTGTCCGTGCATGGGTCGGCGCTGCGATGCACGTGAAATGTCTTTGCCACCGGCGGCACGGGTGTGGTATCGGTTGGATGTCCCTCGTTTGCCCAGCTGTGCAGTCCCCCGTTTAACAGTGAGTAGCGGCGGTGGCCGGCTACCTCGAGTGTCCACAACAGGCGCGAGGCACGACCAGCGCCTTCGTCATCATAGGCAACCACGTGTGTATCGGCGTCGATCCCCAGGGATGAAAACACGTCAGACAGTGTTTCGTCATCCGGGACCAGCCCCATGACCGGTTTCCTGCTGGCAATGATGCGCAGGTAATCCAGGTGCACGGCACCGGGTATATGCATCTTCAGGTAGGTTTCAGCTTTATTCAGATCAACAATCAGAAGGTTCTCATAACCCAATGATTCTTCTAGCGTCTCTGGCTCAATTAATAACGGCAGATTATTATTTTCCATGGTGATTCCCTGTCGATTCCCGTTACTGTATTGAGGCATCAAGACATTCAATCCAGTGTTTGACCGGCACATTTGCATGGTTCGCCAACTGTGTCAGGCAGCCTATGTTTGCTGTCGCTATCATATCAGGCTGGCCGGCCTGCAAGGTAGCCAGCTTGTTGTCGCGCAGCCTGCCAGACAGCTCTGGTTGCAGGATCGAATAGGTGCCGGCCGAGCCGCAACAGAGGTGACCGTCGGCCACTGTCGTTAATGTATATCCCGCCTGTTCCAGTATTTGTTCAACACATCCGTTGATGCGTTGCGCATGTTGGAGCGTGCAGGGTGAATGGAAAGCAATTTTCTGATTGTCGGCAGCCTGTTTGATGACCGTGGTGATGGACTCAGCAGCAATGATTTCACTGATGTCTTTTGCCAGTTCGCTGACGCGTTTGGCCTTGTCGGCATAGGCGGCATCGGCTGCCAACAGTTCTCCGTAATCCTTGACCATGGGGGCACAGCCACTGGCAGTGATAACAATCGCTTCCACACCCTGTTCAATATCCGGCCACCAGGCATCAATGTTGCGGCGCATGAAGCCACGTGCTTCATCGGTAGCGCCGAGGTGATGACTGACAGCACCACAACAGCCACTGTTTGAACGGGTGATGGTTTGAATGCCCAGTGCATCCAGTACCCGTATGGCGGCGGCATTGATTTGCGGTGACAGTGCATCCTGCACACAACCGGTCAATAACAGCACGCTGCGTGCATGTTGTTGCTGCGGGCGAGGGCGCGTGTCTTTGCTGCGGGCGGGAATCTTTTCCTTTATGACGGCGGGCATCAGTGGGCGTAACAACTGCCCGGTTCTCAACAAAGGTGTGAAGCGGGCAGGCCAGGGCAGTACCAGTCGCAAGGCGCGCCGTATAAAGCGTGTATGCAGTGGTCGCGGTACGGATTTTTCTACCAGTTCCCGGCCGATATCCAGCAGCCGATGATAATCCACGCCTGATGGGCAGGTGGTTTCGCAGGCGCGACAGGTCAGACAACGGTCGAGGTGCAGTTGTGTCCTGTCGGTCGGACTGTTGCCCTCCAGTACCTGCTTGATCAGATAAATTCTGCCGCGTGGGCCATCCAGTTCGTCACCGGTGAGCTGATAGGTCGGGCAGGTTGCATTGCAAAAGCCGCAGTGCACGCAGTTACGCAGGATTTCATCGGCCTGCATGCCGGACGCTGTCTCCAGTAGTGCCTTTGGCAGGGAGGTCTGCATGCCTACAGTTCCGGGTACATGCGGCCAGGATTGAAAATTCCGGCCGGGTCGAGGGTGTGTTTAAGGCGCTGATGCAGTGCCAGCATTGCAGGCAGTAGCGGCTGGAAAACAGCGCTGTCACGATCGCCGCCGCGGAATAATGTCGCATGTCCGCCAACAGCGGCGACGCTGGTGCGAATAACGTCAGCAGGCAGGCCGGTTTTTAGCCAGCGTTGTGCGCCGCCCCAGTCCAGCAGTGTTGCGCTGTCCAGTGCCAGTGGTGGTGTCGCGGCCGGAACCGACAGGCGCCACAGGGGCGTCTCGCCGGAAAAGAAAGGCAGTTGTTGTTCGCGCAATTGATCCCAAAATTGCGCGGCATTGTCCAGCGAGTCACCCCCGATGGTGCTGGCGGCAGCCTGTACTCCCTCGGCCATGCCGGAGAGTCTCACATGCAGCGTGTCATCCATGTGGCATGCACCGGATAGCGGTAAGGGCTGGCCGGCCCACTGGTTAAACAGTTCCACCGCAGTTGCAGCTGTACAGTGTTGTACCAGGGTGGTTTCAAGTTGCGGGCGTGGTAGCACTTTCAGGTGTGCGTCGAGCAGTACCGCCAGTGTACCGAGCGAGCCGGTCAATGTGCGGGACAGATCATAGCCGGCAACGTTTTTCATGACCTGGCCACCGAGGCGCAGATACTCGCCCTTGCCGTTGATACAGTTGATGCCCAGTACAAAGTCGCGAACAGCTCCGGTGTAGGGTCGGCGCGGCCCCGACAGGCCGCTGGCAATGCTGCCACCGATGGTTGCGGTCTCGCCGTAATGTGGTGGTTCAAATGGCAGCATCTGTCCTTCCTCTGCCAGCGTGGCTTCCAGTTCTGACAGCGGCGTGCCGGCACGTACGGAAATCACCAGCTCCGAGGGCGTGTAATCAATGATGCCCTGATGCCCGTCAAGCGACAGGGTGTCGCCGCTTGTGGTGCGGCCATAGAACGCCTTGCTGTTGCCACCACGAATGGCGAGTGGCGTGCGACTGGCGGCGGCTGACTGCACCTGTTGCTGCAAGTCTTGCTGAATCGTCATCGTCGGCCCTTCACGCTGCCCGTGTTATTTTTTTCAGACATGGGTTAACTGTTAAAAGCGTTCAAGTTCCGGGTGTGGTAATTCACCATGGTGTACATGCATGGCGCCAAACTCGGCGCAGCGGTGCAAGGTGGGAATGGCCTTGCCGGGGTTCAGCAGGTTGTCCGGGTCGAAGGCATGCTTGATGTCGTGAAACTGCTGCAGCTCGGCGCTGTTGAACTGTACGCACATCTGGTTGATCTTCTCCATGCCAACGCCATGCTCACCGGTGATGGTGCCGCCAACATCGACACACAGTTCCAGTATCTTGCCGCCCAGTTCTTCAGTGCGCTCCAGTTCCCCCGGTTTGTTGGCATCGTACAGGATCAGGGGATGCAGATTACCGTCGCCGGCATGGAATACATTGCAAATCGGCAGCTGGTATTCCTCGGACAGCGTGTTGATGCGGTTGAGCACATGCGCGAGGTGCTTGCGTGGAATGGTGCCGTCCATGCAGTAGTAGTCCGGCGACAAACGTCCCATGGCCGGGAACGCCGCCTTGCGCCCGGCCCAGAATCGCTGGCGCTCCTGCTCGTCGCGTGACACTTGCTGGCTGGTTGCGCCGGCTTCCGTGAAGACCTGGTTGACACGCTCAATCTGCGCGGTGACATCCGCCTGGGTACCATCCAGTTCGCACAACAGGATGGCAACGGCATCTTTCGGGTAGCCGGTGTTGATGAATTGCTCAACGGCCTTGATGGCCGGTTGGTCGAGCAGTTCGAGACCGGCCGGAATAATACCGCTGGCGATGGTTGCT
This sequence comes from Gammaproteobacteria bacterium, assembly GCA_030632175.1. Classification (GTDB taxonomy): domain Bacteria; phylum Pseudomonadota; class Gammaproteobacteria; order UBA9214; family UBA9214; genus UBA9214. The sequence continues at coordinate 8,078 of DAOVVG010000035.1, read as the reverse complement.
GTGACAGCGGCACCGGCAGCATCCACTGTGTCGAAGGAAGCCATCACGACTTGCGCAACCTCGGGGCAGGGCAACAGTTTCACGGTAACTTCAGTGGTGATACATAACAGACCCTCTGAGCCGGTCAGCAATGCGAGCAGGTCATAACCGGGTGCGTCCAGTGCCTGGCTGCCGATGGTCAGGTGTTCACCGTCAATGGTAAGAACTTCCAGCGCCTGGATGTTATGCGTTGTCAGTCCGTATTTAAGGCAGTGCACGCCGCCGGCATTTTCAGCAACGTTACCGCCGATTGAGCAGGCAATCTGTGAAGAGGGGTCCGGCGCGTAGTACAGACCGTAGGCGGCCGCAGCTTTTGAAATGGCCAGGTTGGTTACGCCGGGCTGTACGCGTGCGGTGCGATTGTGTTGATCAATTTCAATGATGCGGTTGAATTTCGCCAGGCTAAGCAGAATGCCCTGTGCATGTGGCAGGGCGCCGCCTGACAGGCCGGTACCGGAACCGCGTGCCACGACCGGCACGCCGTTTTCGGAACAGACCTGCAGTGTTGTCCGGATTTGTTCCCCGGTTTCAGGGATGACGACAGCCAGTGGCAGCTCACGGTAGGCAGACAGTGCATCACATTCGTACGGACGCAGTTCTTCCTTGTGCGAAAGCACGCAATGCGCCGGCAATTGTGCGAGCAGTTGTGGAATGATGGATTTGACAGACACGAATATGGTTTTATGTCAACTGGTGCAGTGTTATCAAGATATGGTGATTATCGCCGATAGCGCTACAAATACCAGCATTTTGCGCGTCCTGTTATTATTAATCAGTAAACAGCTAACATGATATGATTCGAATATGTATTGCACAGTAAGACATTTTTTGCATAACGGTATCCCTGAACAAAGTTTTGCAGGGCTGATGGAGTTGTATGAATCCAACTACATCCGCTTGCGCAATCTTGTGCCGGATCTGGATGCTATGCCTGACGAGGTCTGTTCGCGCATTGATGGTGTGCTCGAATTGCACCTGCGGGTTGTCGAACGCTGCAAGTTCACCACGACACTGAATCTAACCTACTATTTTCACGACGAAGAAGGCAGTTTTCCTGCGCCAGACATGCAGGTGCGCATGTATCACGATGCACAGGTCGGCGAAGTGATCTCCTGCGGCCGTCGTCGCGGGGTGCGTCATGCAACCTACAACCGCATGTTCAACCGTTATACATTGGCCGAAAAGTGGCGCATGAACCGGTTCTTGCAGAAATGGTTGGGTTATTGCCTGCTGCAGGGTCACCGGTTTATCCCGGGCAGGGTAGTGCTGCCCGACGGGGTGGACGGTCAGGCCGCCAAAAAACCGTTACTTAGCGTTGAATCCTGAAGGATTTTCCTGCCCGTATATCTCTCCTGAGTAGTATCCAACACCTTGCGAGTTATCCCGTACTGCCTCATACTTAGTACCTGAGTATTTTAGTAGGTTATTTTCCAGCGGACAGTCACATATCCGCTGGATTGTTGACGGGTAAACAATATGCGGCTTTCAACCAAGGGGCGTTATGCGGTGACGGCCATGCTGGATCTGACGATTCGGTATGACGAGGGCCCGGTGACGCTGGCGGATATTTCTGAAACCCAGGGTATTTCGCTGTCGTATCTTGAACAGTTGTTTGCGCGGTTGAAGAAGTCCGGCCTGGTGACAGGCTTGCGTGGTCCGGGTGGTGGTTACCGTCTGGCCCATGAACCCCGGGATATATCCATTGCGCAGGTACTCAATGCCATAGGCGAAGGCACAGATACCACCTTGTGCGCGGGTAACGAGGATTGTCAGGAGGGTGAGCGCTGCCTGACGCACACGTTGTGGAAAAAACTCGGCACGGAAATAGACGATTTTCTCAATGATATTACGCTCGCCGGTTTTCTTGAGCGTAAAAAGGTCAGCGAAGTTGTGCGGCGACAACGGGATACGGTGACGTCTGGTACGGCTAAACTGGTCAGCACCATTATCTGATGAGGTATCTGATGAGGTATCTGATCAGGTGTCTGACAGGCCATTTTGAATTTTGTACGACAAACTTAACAGGTATATCGAATGAACATTAGTATTCCGATTTACATGGACTATTCTGCAACCACGCCGGTAGACGAACGTGTCGCAGAAAAGATGTGCGGTTGTCTGACGCGCCAGGGCCTGTTCGGTAACCCGGCTTCGCGTTCACACGAGTTCGGCTGGAAGGCCGAGGCTGCCGTGGAGCAGGCGCGTGCCGATGTTGCACAACTCATCAACGCCAACCCGAAAGAAATTATCTGGACATCGGGCGCGACTGAATCGGACAACCTGGCAATCAAGGGCGCAGCGCACTTCTACCGGAGGAACGGCAAGCACATCATTACGCTCAAGACCGAGCACAAGGCGGTACTGGATACCTGTCGCCAGCTGGAACGCGAGGGTTATGAAGTGACCTACATGGATCCCGAGCCGAATGGTTTGCTGGATCTGAAAAAATTCGAAGCCGCAATACGTGATGACACCACCGTGGTATCTATCATGCATGTGAACAACGAGATTGGTGTCATTCAGGATATCGCCGCCATCGGTGAAATTTGCCGTGATCGCAAGATTGTATTTCATGTCGATGCCGCACAAAGTGCCGGCAAGGTCGAGATTGATACCGAGAAACTCAAGGTCGACCTGATGTCGTTCTCGGCTCACAAGGTCTATGGCCCGAAGGGGATTGGTGCGCTGTATGTGCGCCGCAAACCGCGGGTGCGCCTGGAAGCGCAGATGCATGGCGGCGGTCACGAGCGCGGTCTGCGTTCCGGTACCTTGCCGACGCACCAGATTGTCGGCATGGGCGAGGCCTTCCGGATTGCGCGTGAAGAAATGGCAGAAGATGATGCCCGCATTCGTGGCCTGCGTGACCGACTCTGGAAAAGTCTCAATGATATGGAGGAGGTCTACCTTAATGGTGACATGGATCAACGCATCTCCGGCAACCTGAATGTCAGTTTTAACTACGTGGAAGGCGAGAGTCTGATCATGGCGCTGAAAGATATGGCCGTGTCTTCGGGGTCTGCCTGCACCAGCTCCAGCCTGGAGCCGTCTTATGTGCTCAGGGCGCTGGGGCGTAACGATGAACTTGCACACAGTTCCATTCGATTTACCATCGGTCGTTTTACCACTGTGGAAGAAATCGATTATGTTGCCGCTCTGTTGCGGGAGAAGGTAATCAAACTACGTGAGCTTTCCCCGCTCTGGGATATGTACAAGGACGGCATTGACCTTGATTCGGTTCAGTGGGCTGCACACTAGGCAATGGCGATTACATTGACAGCAGCAGCAGCTGACCGGGTAAAGACTTTTATGGAACAGCGCGGCAAGGGTGTTGGCTTGCGGCTGGGTGTAAAGACCACGGGTTGCTCCGGCATGGCTTACGTCATGGAATACGCCGATGTCATTGAAGATGACGATGTCATATTCGACGACCACGGTGTCAAGGTACTGGTCAATCCCAAGAGCCTCGTTTACCTGGACGGCACCGAGCTTGATTACGCACGTGAGGGTCTTAACGAGGGGTTCCAGTTCAAGAATCCCAACGTCAAGGACGAGTGCGGCTGCGGAGAAAGTTTTAACATCTGACGTCGGCAGGCAGTCGACGTCCTTGCCGGGTTCTCCTGTGTTTTTACTATGGCTGCGGATCTTTCCACAACCCACTTTGAATTGTTCGGTCTGCCGCAGTCTTTTGAGGTAGATACGGAGCAACTGGACAGCCGTTATCGCGAGCTGCAGCGTACCGTGCATCCTGATCGCTTTGCTAATGCCAGCGATCTGGAACGACGTATTTCCATGCAGCAGGCGACGCAAATCAACGAAGGCTATCAAACCCTGAAGGACCCGTTGCGGCGCGGCCGCTATCTGCTGGAGCTGGGTGGCTATCAATTTGATGATGAACACCGCACGACCAGTGACGCGGCATTCCTCATGGAGCAGATGGAATTACGGGAACTGCTGAGTGAGGTGCGCGAGGCTGAAGATGCCTTTGCGGCGCTTGGCAAGATCATGGACCGCATTGACGGCGATGCTGCCATTCTGGTGGCAGAATTGCAGCGTTTATTTGCTGAAGCTGTCCCTGGCGCATCCGGGCAGATCGCTGATGCACTCACCAAAATGCAGTTCTTCCGCAAATTGCAGCAAGAGGCGCTGGAGCTGGAAGTGACACTCGAGGACGAGATTGGATAATATGGCGGGCTCGCATCACGGCTGCGTTAGTAGCCTTTATCCTGAACAGGCATACGATGGCACTTTTACAAATATCAGAACCGGGTGAGTCAACCGCGCCACACCAGCATCAACTGGCGGTGGGCATTGACCTGGGGACGACCAATTCGCTGGTTGCCAGTGTTCGTAGCGGGATAGCAGAGACCTTGCCGAATGCGGAAGGTGTGCACCTGTTGCCATCTGTGGTGCATTACTCTGCAGAAAATGAAGCGGTTGTCGGCCAGGCGGCCCTGACGTTCGCGCAAACAGATCCCCTGAATACCATTGCCTCGGTGAAGCGACTGATGGGGCGCGGTGTCGATGATGTGAAACAGGCAGGCGGTTACCTGCCGTATGAATTTGTACCGGGTAGCAGTGGTATGCCGCTGTTGCATACCGCGGCCGGGGATGTCAGTCCCGTCGAGGTGTCTGCCGAAATCCTGCGCGAGCTGCGCATGCGTGCCGAGCAAACACTGGGCGGTGAATTGCAGGGTGTAGTGGTGACGGTGCCGGCGTATTTTGATGATGCGCAACGCCAGGCTACCAAGGATGCAGCCCGGCTTGCCGGTCTGAACGTATTGCGCCTGCTGAATGAGCCGACCGCTGCGGCCGTTGCCTACGGCCTTGATAAAGGTTCTGAAGGTGTTATTGCCGTCTATGACCTGGGTGGCGGCACCTTTGATATTTCCATTCTGCGTCTCAACAAGGGTGTGTTTGAGGTGCTGTCCACGGCGGGTGATACAGCGCTGGGTGGCGATGACATGGACCGGCTGGTCGCCGACTGGCTGATGCAGCAGGCCGGCATTGATGCCGCTGCCGATCACGGACGGCAACGGCATGTGTTGCAGCTTGCCCGTGCTGCCAAGGAAGCCTTGTCTGCTGAAGAGGTAACCGATATTACCGTCAGTCGTGATGACGGCTCCGCGTGGTCCGGCAGCCTGAGCCGCGATGATTTTAATAGCCTGATTGCGCCGCTGGTGGAAAAGACTCTCGGGCCATGTCGCCGTGCACTGCGCGATGCCGGCATACGCGCTGCCGGAGTGCAGTCGGTGGTGATGGTGGGTGGCTCCACCCGTGTGCCACTGGTGCGGGACCGTATTGCAGAATTTTTTGCGGCAGAGCCACAGGTGGATCTTGATCCAGACAAGGTGGTTGCCATCGGTGCCGCCATTCAGGCGGATATCCTTGCCGGTAACAAGCCGGATGATGATATGTTGCTGCTGGATGTTATCCCGCTGTCGCTGGGACTCGAGACCATGGGCGGCTTGACGGAAAAGGTTATTCACCGTAATACCACTCTCCCGACTGCGCGGGCGCAGGAGTTCACTACCTTCAAGGACGGACAAACAGCCATGTCCGTCCACGTGGTGCAGGGCGAGCGAGAACTGGTTGACGATTGCCGTTCACTGGCGCGCTTTGAACTGCGGGACATTCCGCCGATGGTGGCCGGTGCGGCGCGCATCCGGGTTACCTTTCAGGTGGACGCCGACGGCCTGCTGAATGTGACCGCAGAGGAGCAGACGCAAGGTGTTACCAGCAGCATCGAGGTCAAACCCTCGTACGGGCTGGGTGACAATGAAATTGAAAGTATGTTGCGTGATTCAATGGAGTATGCGGCTGCCGACAAGGATGCCCGGCGCCTGCGGGAAGAGCAGGTCGAGGCTGACCGGGTGCTGGAGGCGCTGCAGTCAGCACTGGCCGCCGATGGAGACCAGTTGCTGGATGCACAGGAGCGCAGCGTCATTGATGCGGCAGCAGCAGCACTGGCAGAGCAGCGCAACGGCACCGATTACCGGACCATCAAGCAGGCCATCAAGGTGGTTGAAAAAGCCAGCAGCGGCTATGTAGAGCGGCGCATGAACAGCAGTATTCGTGATGCCATGGCCGGCCACAGCGTTGACGAATTTGAATCCTGATTATTACGATTGACACCAAGAGACTGTCGTTATGCCACAAATTATTATCTTGCCGCACGAGGAAATCTGTCCGGAGGGTGCTGTCATAGAAGCCGAGCCCGGTACCACCATCTGTGATGCGGCGTTGAAAAACGGTATTGAAATTGAACATGCCTGCGAGAAATCCTGTGCCTGCACCACCTGTCACGTGTATATCCGTGAGGGCGCCGAATCGCTGGCTGAGTCCGATGAGGAAGAGGACGACCTGCTCGACAAGGCCTGGGGGCTGGACCCGGACTCACGTTTGAGTTGTCAGGCAATGGTTGCTGACAAGGACCTGGTGGTGGAGATACCGAAGTACACCATCAATATGGTGAGTGAGAACCATTAATCAATAATAGCCCGGAGATCGGTATGAGCCTGAAATGGACTGACGTACTGGATATCGCGATTGAACTGGAAGATGCGTACCCGGATGTAGACCCGCTGAAGGTGAATTTTGTAGACCTGCGCAAATGGGTGATGGCGCTTGATGATTTCGATGATGATCCCGAACACTGTGGCGAACGCATCCTCGAAGGCATCCAGATGGCCTGGATCGAGGAACGGGAATAACAGCGTTCTTCAGGCTTCAGAGTCCCTGACAGGGGATCCGTGAGCCCAGCTTTTAGGCGGCGGATATCACTTGATATTTTGTGGGGTGATATGTAAATGTTTTACTTGAGTGAAAAGACTATCCCCTCTCCCTTTGGGAGAGGGCCAGGGAGAGGGAAAAATTCAAGGCATGAAGTCTTTTATTTGATCCCCTTTTATGCCCGGCGCTTAATCGGGTGCTCCCCAACCCTCCCCCTGAGGGGGAGGGGGTTAATCGGCCGAATGGTCGGTCGATCCGGCTTTAGCCGATGGAGTATTCACAATTTGGTTGTTTATGACCGGTACGTCGCTTTGCTCCTTTACCCGTCCTGCATGAGACATTGAATGTAGGATGGGTAAAGCGCAGCGTACCCGTCATGCTGACAGAGGGGATATGTACAAGCTGATTACAGTGTTGCTGTCACTGGCAGCCGGCATGGTGCTGGGCTGGTATGCGCATGAGCACTGGGGCGTGGCGGCGTTAAAACAGGCCGCGCCTGAACTCCCGGTTGTAGCGCCGCCGCTTGAATCCCGGCAGCCGGCATCAGATAACGGGCCGGTCAAGACCGGGCACAGTGACAGCGTGTCAGTGCTGCTGGAACGCAATGCTTATGCAGCAGCCGTTGAACGCTATGAATCCTCTCAGTCGCTGGCAGACACGGCCGGAATGCAACAGGCAAGAGATGCTATTCTGTTGCACGCTCAACAGCGTGTGAAGTCGCGCGACTATGCTGCAGCAGCACGGCTGTTACAACGTTTTCTGCTGGCATCATACCGTGATGTCGATGCGCGCCTGTTGCTGGCAGATGCATTCTACGGGCAGCAGGATTACCAGGCGGCTATTGAACAATTGTATGAGGCCAGGGGCTATGCTTTTCGTCCGGAGATGCTGACACGCATCACGCGACGCATCCGCTACGTTGTCAATGAGCAGGCCGAACAATTCAGTAAGGATGAAAATTCCACTGGCCTGCTGGAGCTGTTTCAGGCGCTGACACAGCGGGAGCCGGATTATGCGGCCTATTTTATCGAACTTGCCAATGCACAGCTTGCGCTTGAGGATCGGGATGCCGCGCAGCGTTCGCTGGTGCTGGTGATAAACGATCCCGACGTCGGCGAGCAGGCGCAGGCGATGCTGGCAATGCTGCAACAGACGGCAACGGCCATGCAGGAGTCAGACCCGGTGTCGGTGGCAGCAGAGGTGGCGGGCGTACCGCTGATACGCAGAGGACCGCAATTACTGGCGGCTGTCACTGCGACGCGTGCCGGTACTCTGCGCCTGTTGAGGGACACCGGCGCTTCAATGACGCT
>DAOVVG010000255.1 GCA_030632175.1 Gammaproteobacteria bacterium | reverse complement strand
ACTTTACTTGTCCTGTTTACAGGACTGTTTTCATTGGCTGTGCGGGCAGATGTGCTGGTGCTGGTGCATGGTTATCTCAGTGGTGCCCGGTCCTGGGATACCAGCGGCATTACCGACGTGCTGCAACGCCACGACTGGCAACGTGCCGGTGTCTATGTAGCCGGACCCGCCGGTATCCAGTTGATTCCGGCGCCGGGTATGCAGGCCGAGCGGAAATTCTATGCGGCGGATCTGCCATCAGAAGCGCCGGTGCTGGTACAGGTTTACCAGTTGCGTGGAATACTGGATGCCATCAGCAAGACACACGGCAATGAGCCGGTAATCCTGGTGGGTCATTCTGCAGGTGGCGTGGTGGCACGTACCGCACTGGTACGTGGCGATGCCCGCAATGTGAAGGCCCTGATAACCATCGCCAGTCCGCATCTGGGAACAGTGCGTGCCGAACAGGCGCTGGATGCGACCGATATACCGTTTCCGCTTTCCATGGTAACCGATTTGTTTGGTGGTGATGCCTACGACACGGCGATGCGCTCACGCAGCCTGTATGTTGACCTGGTGCGTCCACAACCCGGCACCCTGTTGTACTGGTTGAACGGGCAGCCGCACCCGGATATTGAGTATTTCTCTATCGTCAGGGGTCAGTCGGAGTTTGGGCAAGGCGACTACGTCGTTCCGACCTATAGCCAGGACATGAATAATATCCCGGCGCTGCATGGCCGGTCTTCGCTGATTAATATTCCTGCGCATCATGGCCTTGAGCCGGTGGATGGCAGTGTCATCGTGAATCTGTTGTCTGACCTGTGAAGCTTTTACTTGAGTTAAAAAGTGAATCCCTTCTCCTTTATACCCGGCGATTAATCGGGTACTTCGGGAGAAGGCCACGACTGCAGGGATGCAGGAGGTAGAGCACCAAAAGTAGGCGCTTTAGGCGACGCAGGAGCAGTTGCCGAGGATGAGGGGATATAAATCAAGAGGGCTTCGGTGCCTGATATTTTTTATCCCCGGCCCCTAGCTGCGCTCTCCCCAACCCTCCCCCTGAGCACCCGATTAAGCGCCGGGCATAAAGGGGAGGGGGTTAATCTGACTCAGGCCGCGTTCTCTGTCTTATGGTGTTTGCGAATCAGAAAGCTAAACTCGTTATCCTCTTCCGTGCTTTGCAGTAATTGATGGCCGGTGAGGTCGCAGAAGTCGCCAAAGTCCCTGAGTGTTTTCCGGTCAGTGGTGGTGACCAGCAGTATGTCGCCGTGCTGCAGATGTTCGATGGTGCGCTGTGTTTCCATGACAGGAACCGGCTCGCTGAAGCCGCGCAAGTCCAGTTCACAGTTTATGAGTGGCATCATGACAGTTCTCCTCCTGTCTAAAAGCGTTTGCCGGGTAGCTACAGATTGCGTAATGCAGCCAGTATCTGTTCGGGTTCCATGCGTTTGGTGTAGTCCTTGTCCGCGTGTACTGCGCGGGCAACGCAATTGGAATCAATCACGTAGGTCGCCGGTACCGGCAGCTCCCAGCTGTCGTCGCCGTTACTGGCAGGTACATCCAGTCCCCATTTCAGATAGAGCGGGCGCATTTCTTCATAGACTGTGAAAATAAGGCCGTAGTCACGGGCTGTTTTATTACCCACATCGCTGAGCACATCAAATTCAAGCTGGTGTTTTTCAGCGGTCGTCATGGAGTTGTCCGGGGTCTCCGGAGAGATGCCGATGAGATTGGCGCCCAGCGCCTTGATTTCGGGAAGCAGTGCCTGCAATGCCTGCAGTTCTAGATTGCAGAACGGGCACCAGCCGCCGCGGTAAAAACTCAAAACCACGGGGCCTTCATTGAGCTTGTTATGCAGGTTTATGAGCTCGCCCGTCGCACCGGGCAGGGTAAAGTCGGGTGCAATTTCCCCGACAGCGATAGCTTTCTCGCCGGTATGGGAAGCGTGCAGCTTTTCAAAACTGGCGCCGACAATTTGTGCGTCATCATCGGGGAGAGATGACATAAATGCGCCAACAGTCTCTCCCAGTTGTTCGCTCAGGCTATGTACGGTCTGTGACATGATGGAGTCTCCTTAAAAGTTGTTTTGAAAACGGCTGTCAGCCAGTGTGATGGCATCTGGCCGGGTGTTCATGGTGACGGTAATATCAATAGTGTCTGCAACGGCGATCGGTAATGCGGTGATCCCAAAAGCCTTGCGACTGATGCTTGCGGTTGCTTCGAGCCGGGTGGTGCCGGCTGTTAAATGTTCCGGTCTGCCGGGGTTGTGATGCACAACGAAGCTGACTTCGCGGGAGATGCCGTTCAGGTCGAGTTCCCCGGTGATCAGATCGTGTTCGCCTTGATGAAGGGTGATGCGGTTACTTGCAAAGCTGATGGTCGGAAAATTTTCGGTGTTCAGCAGGGCGGGACTGCGCAGTACCTGATTCAGTGCTGTATCGCGGGTACTCACGCTGGCCGAATCAATACTGAAACGGATGTTGCTGGCCTGGCAGCTTTCATCAAATTCGAGTCCGCCGTGCAGGCGCTCAAATTTGCCGTTGATTGCAAAGATGCCCAGTACCTGCACCGAGAAGGTAACGTCTGCTTCTGACAGATCCATCACCCATGATGGCTGTGCGGCCCGGGCACCCTGTGCAAGCGCCGCTGACAACAGGACCACAGCAAGAAACAGTGCGCCTGAACGTGTTTTCATGATGCTGCCTCCATTATAGTTGACTGGTCGGTTGGTAATCGGGCAAAAAAACTCACTGCATATTGACGGGTACTGCCAGTTGCAGGGCGCGTTTGCCGAGTTCGCGAATGAGTTCCGGATCGTTGCAGGTTTTTGCATACAGCATGATGCCCTCAACGTAGGCAAAAATTGCCCTTGCTGTTGCTGCAGTATCAATTGCCGGCAGATCGCCGCGCTCAACGGCTTCTGTCAGTGCCTTTACAAAGGGCTTTTCGGAAGTGCTTAAAATGTTATCAACCTTGCTGCGGATGTCCTCATCCTGGGTGCTCATTTCACAACCAAAATTTCCGAAAGGGCAGCCGAAAATTCTGCCGGTGTTTTCTTTTACCTGTTTGTGGAATTCGTAAATAGTGGTAAAGAAACGCTCAATGCGTGCCAGCGGCGGGATGTCATCGAGGAAGGACTTTTTGATGATCGTTTCATGCATAAAGGCCTGGGACTGGTCCAGTACCGCCAGTGCGAGGTCGCGCTTTGAGGGGAAGAAATGATAAAAACTGCCTTTTTTTACGTTGGCATGATCGCAAATTTCCTGCACACCGACTTCGTTGTAGCTGCGTGTGTAGATGAGTTCCTGTGCCGCGGTGATGATGCGCTGGCGGGTGTCGTTTGCTGCGTCCATGTGACTACCCTAGTTGACCGTTCGGTCAATGTCAAGCATGGTCAGGTAGAATATATGTAATATGTTGATTAGCTTACATATATTGGCGGATGTGCAATCCATTGCTTACTGTATAGATAGCACCCTGTGTGAATGGGGCCGCGGGGTGCGGGTCTGGCACATCTATTTAACCGGGCAGCAACTGTCTGCTTTCTTCCATTAAACCATTCCCGGTATCGATCCTGTTAGGCAGCACCGCCGGTGCGAATAAATTTTCGCATTGCCGTGCGATTTCGTTAAGCTCACGGCTGGTTGAAGTACAGGGAGATGCCCGTTGCTTGAAATGATTGCGCGCCTGTCATGGCGCATTATTTGCTGGATTGAACTGACCCTGTTCACACTCCTTTTATATGTGTTGTCATATTTGCCGCGCGTGTTGTTGAAGAGTTTTTATTTCAGGCTTTTCCAATCGTGGTCACGTACATTTGTTCGGGCGCTGGGCGTTGATCTGCGGGTACACCAGAAAAACCTGCATACCTTACAAGAGCAAAATACCCAAAATGCAACCTACGCGTCGGCTTTGGATTAGATTGTTATCTCGGTGGTT
>DAOVVG010000034.1 GCA_030632175.1 Gammaproteobacteria bacterium | reverse complement strand
AGATACTCTAGACTTCGTTCGAGTCTCCTTCAGGCCGAGAGCATTTCCCCCTAGTGGGCCTCCGGATCGCTCTGCTGGCGCTCGACCGTAGGTTGGGTTTCTCGTCTGGCACCTCGAAGTGGCACCTTCGGAAGTGCCGTTCTGAAAGGAGCTCACGGCTCACGGCGCCTCTGGGTACACTTGCCGTACTGGCTCTCAAAACACGAGGGGATTTGACCCGGTACATAGTGTGTTTTCTTGCATCGTGTTATTGGCTCAAACAGCAACGTTAATACATCTTCTGTATGCCCGGTTTTGGCCGAACTCGGAAGTTTAGTACCTCATCATAATATTGATGGCGGTTATCTGCTGAACGTCTGTTCTGTCCCCTAACTCGGACATACACTCCCATCCTTCGGGGTGGCCTTTGCTTTTGTGGCTGCGCATGCCAGACTCTTTACGAGACCTACCCGTAACTACTTGTTACATAAGAGTACAAAGCGGCATAAAATAAGCCTCCAATTAGCACACCATTTGCCGATAAGCAATTGTATTAGTAAGAGAAGGGCGGGATTACCCGGTCGTAATGTACTAGTATCAGGACTACACTTTTAAAAGGAAGCAATTGTGGCCAAAAAATATTTCGGAACAGACGGTATTCGGGGCCGGGTAGGTGACTATCCGGTGACGGCTGATTTCATGCTCAAGCTGGGCTGGGCGGCCGGACGTGTGCTGAGTAGTAACGGTGGTGGTGACCGCGTCATCATTGGCAAGGACACGCGCATCTCCGGTTACATGTTTGAGTCGGCGCTGGAGGCCGGCTTGTCGGCGGCCGGAATTGATGTCCGGCTTCTGGGGCCGATGCCGACACCGGCGATTGCCTACCTGACGCGCACCCTGCATGCCTGCGCCGGTATTGTCATCAGCGCATCCCATAATGCCTATGCCGATAATGGTATCAAGTTTTTCTCCAGTGAAGGCACCAAACTGCCGGATGATGTAGAGCTTGCCATTGAAGCGGAGCTCGACAAACCGATGGTGACGGTTGAATCACACAAGCTTGGCAAGGCCGAGCGTGTGCCGGATGCCGCCGGTCGTTATATCGAGTTTTGCAAAAGCACCATCCCGCTAACGTTCAGCCTTAAAGGGCTGAAAATTGTTGTCGAGTGTGCCAACGGTGCAACTTACCAGGTAGCTCCCAGCGTGTTCGACGAACTGGGTGCCGAGGTGGTTGCCATCGGGGTGGACCCGGATGGTCTGAATATCAACCAGGATTGTGGTTCCACGCAACCGGACTTATTGCGCGAAATTGTACTGGATAACAAGGCAGATCTTGGTGTTGCGCTGGATGGTGATGGTGACCGTGTCATCATGGTTGATCACAAGGGTGACCTTGTCGATGGTGACGAGCTGCTGTTTATTATTGCGCTGTCGCGCCAGCAGGAGGGTACTCTGAACGGTGGTGTGGTAGGGACGTTGATGAGCAACCTCGGACTGGAACACGCCTTGCAGTCACACGATATTTCCTTTTCCCGTGCCAATGTGGGCGACCGTTATGTGCTGGAGCAGCTGAAAAAAAGCAGCAGCCTGATCGGGGGTGAATCATCCGGGCATATTATCTGTCTTGACCGGACAACCACCGGTGACGGCATTGTATCTGCATTGCAGGTGCTGGCTGCCATGATCAAGTCAGGTAAATCACTCTATGAACTCAAGGCCGGCATGAAGAAATACCCGCAGCGCATGATCAATGTGCCGGTCACCAGAAAAGTAAACCTGGACAGTTCTGCTGTTGTACAGGATGCCGTTAAATCCGCAGAACTAAGGCTCGCCGGCAAGGGCCGTGTATTGCTGCGTCCATCCGGTACCGAGCCACTGGTGCGTGTGATGGTGGAAGGTGAGGATGCACAGCAAGTAAGTGATGAAGCGGATAACCTCGCATCCATTGTTGCCGAAGCAGTTTAGACAGGGACGGGTAGCCGGCAGCGTGGCCCCGGGTCGTCTTATAGCAGGTTTATCGCTGTTTCTTGGCCTGGCATCTGCACAGGCCGGTGATAGCATTGTTAAGGATTACGATATCAGTTTGTCGCAGGAAGAGTGCCGGCAGACATCGATTCGTATCCTCCATTCCCTTGCCGGACCCGATATGCCGGTTATGCAACTGGACCCAATGGTGTTTTATTCAGACGAGCAGTCAGAAATCATTGCCGTCTGTCGTGCTGATAAAGGTGTTCTCGTTGTGTTTGCACGGGGTGTGCTGGCAGAGCAGGGGCATCTTGCCTTTTATAAGGCATTTATGCAGCCTGATTGAGCATGTAGTCCGCACAGGGTGAAACGTAATTCGGGCCGCCGGCTGTCCTTTCTTGCGGTTTGTCTGTAACTCCCTGATTCCCGGAAAAGTCTGAAACCGGGATATCTCAGTAAAAAAGCAGCACATTACAGCTGTTAAATTGATTTTCCGGCGCCGGATGGCTAAGCTACGCGGCTCGTCTTTATTAAGGAAAACAGATATGCGTCAGCCTCTGGTCGCCGGTAACTGGAAAATGAATGGCTCACTCGACAGCGTGACCCCGCTGGTTGAGGGCATCAAGGCCGGTCTGGATTCTGTGACGACAGCTGAAATGGCAGTTTGCCCACCTTATGTATATATACCCACGGTCGCGGCCCTGCTGGCAGGGACATCAATCGCGCTGGGTGCACAGGATGTGAATGATCAGGAGTCCGGTGCCTACACGGGTGAGATAGCCCCGAATATGCTCACGGATGTTGGCTGCAAATATGCCATTGTCGGGCATTCGGAACGCCGCAGTATCTATGGCGAGAGTGATGCGTTTACCGCCAGTAAATTTGCAGCAGCCCGCAAGGCCGGACTGGTGCCGATTCTGTGTGTCGGTGAACTGCTCGAAGAACGTGAACAGGGCATTACCGAACAGGTAGTGGCGCGTCAGCTGGGTGCGGTTATTGAACTGGAAGGTGTTGCCGCACTCGGTGATGCCGTGATTGCCTATGAGCCCGTTTGGGCGATTGGTACCGGCAAGACTGCGACACCTGACCAGGCGCAGGAAGTGCATGCATTTATTCGTGGCAAGCTGGCAGAACTGGATGCTGATGTCGCGGCAAAAGTACAAATACTCTACGGTGGCAGCATGAATGCCGGTAATGCGGCTGAATTGCTGTCCATGGCGGATATAGACGGTGGTCTGATCGGTGGTGCTTCGCTGAAGCCGGAAGATTTTCTGGCAATCGGAATAGCTGCAAACCGTTAGACCCTCTTTTTAAACAGAATGAAGCGGTAATACACTATGTTTTCCTTTTTGCTGGCTGTACAAATTGTAGTCTCGGTTTCCATTATCGTGCTGGTGATGTTGCAGCAGGGCAAGGGTGCTGACATGGGTGCCGGGTTTGGCGCCGGTGCATCCGGCACCGTTTTTGGGTCGCGTGGTTCCGGTTCTTTCTTTACCCGTGCCACTGCTATTCTCGCGGCTGTCTTTTTCATTAATTGTCTGCTGATTGCTTCCCCCCTGGTTCGCGATAGTGAAAAGTCAGCCAATACGCTTGCCGACCAACTGGAGCAGCAGGCGGTACAGCTGGAGGAGGCCGAGAAGGCCGGCGCAGTGGTTAATGCCCTGGAAAATCAAGAGACTGACGCGGCTCAAACATTGCCCGCAGAAACACTGGAAACCGTGGTGGTCGAGGATGACGTTCCCGACGTCCCGGCACTTGATCCGGAACCGGCAATATCACCCGAGAAAAGTGATTTACCCGAATAATCAGTAACTAGCAGTAACAATCCTCAGCAGTATCCCGGCCGATGTGGTGGAATTGGTAGACACGCTATCTTGAGGGGGTAGTGGCGAAAGCCGTGCCGGTTCGACTCCGGCCATCGGCACCAAATCAGTGTTTTGTGGTTGCGCAGGTGAACAGTTTTTACGCACTTTCGAGGGTAATATCCTGTTTTTTTATACCCCTAGAAATTGACATAACTAACTGAATATATTGATAATAATGACGCCTCTCCAACTTGACAGAAAACGTGGTCTGGCCTAGACTGCATGTCCTTTTTTCATCGCAAGACTGACCAAATAATTCGAACAGTGTCCGGGTTGTTTTAACCTTGGCTCATGGGACGTAAACGATGCTGGAACAATATCTGCCAATCCTGATTTTTATAGCCATCGGTATTGGCGTTGGTGTCGGCCCGGTCCTGATCGGTTTTTTGCTTGCCCCCTACAAGCCCGACAGTGAGAAGAATTCCCCGTTTGAGTGTGGTTTCGAGGCATTTGAAGATACCCGCATGCGCTTTGATGTGCGCTACTACCTGGTCGCCATCCTCTTTATCCTGTTCGATCTTGAAATTGCCTTTCTGTTTCCCTGGGCTGTCGTGCTCGACACCATTGGCCTGTTCGGTTACGTCGCCATGATGGTGTTCCTGGGTATTCTGGTCATTGGCTTTATCTATGAATGGAAGAAAGGAGCACTCGAATGGGAGTAGAAGGCCTGCTCAAAGAGGGTTACATCACAACCTCTGCAGATGCACTGATTAACTGGGCGCGTACCGGCTCCATGTGGCCGATGACCTTTGGTCTTGCCTGCTGTGCCGTCGAAATGATGCAGGCCGGTGCATCGCGCTATGACCTTGATCGTTTCGGTATCGTGTTCCGTGGCAGTCCGCGCCAGTCAGACGTGATGATTGTTGCCGGTACCTTGTGTAACAAGATGGCACCGGCGCTGAGAAAGGTCTATGACCAGATGGCAGAGCCCCGCTGGGTGATTTCGATGGGTTCCTGCGCGAATGGCGGCGGTTATTACCATTATTCCTATTCCGTGGTGCGTGGCTGCGACCGGATTGTTCCTGTTGATATCTATGTGCCGGGTTGTCCGCCGACGGCAGAGGCACTGCTTTACGGTATTTTGCAGCTGCAAAATAAAATCAAACGTACCAATACCATTGCCCGTTAAGGGTCTTTCAGGGCACAACACAGTGACTGACTCTTCCCGCCAGCTTGCAGAGCAATTACAAAAGCGCTTTGGCGAAACATTGCTTGCCAATATCGATGCGGTGGGTGAAGTGACCATTGAAGTGGCTGGCGATGACTTGATCGAAGTGGCGACGGCACTGCGTGATGAGCCGGCGTTCTCCTTTGAGATACTGCTGGATGTCTGCGGTGTTGATTATGCGAACCATGGCAAGGATGAATGGGCGACTGAAGAAACAACGACCTCGGGCTTCAGCCGGGGCGTTACAGCTGCGACCGCTGGCCGCCTGAAAGCGGTTACCGAAGACCTTGTTGTTGAAAAGCCGCGGTCAGCAAAACGTTTTGCGGCGGTTTATCATTTGCTTTCAATTGCCAACAACCGGCGTTTACGCATCAGGGTCTATGCGCCGGATGACGGTTTACCGGTTGTGCCTTCGGTAATTCCTGTCTGGAACAGTGCAGACTGGTATGAACGTGAGGCCTTTGATCTTTTCGGGATTCTGTTTGATGGCCATCCGGATCTGCGACGCCTGTTGACCGACTACGGTTTTGTCGGTCATCCGTTCCGTAAGGACTTCCCGCTGAGCGGCAATGTCGAGGTGATCTACGATGCTGAAAAGCAGCGCGTGGTCTATCAACCGGTCAGTATCGAGCCGCGTGTGCTGGTGCCAAAAGTGATTCGCGCCGCTGCCGTCGACTCTGTTGATCTGACAGTTGCGGTTGATGAAGAACCGGCCGGGGAAGCAGCGGAATAGATCATGCCGGAGATTCGCAATTTCACCCTGAACTTTGGTCCGCAGCATCCGGCTGCGCACGGCGTGTTGCGCCTGGTGCTGGAACTCGACGGTGAAGTGATCGAGCGTGCCGACCCGCATATTGGTCTGTTGCACCGCGGCACTGAAAAACTTGCCGAGAGCAAGCCGTTTAACCAGAGCATCGGTTACATGGATCGTCTCGATTACGTGTCCATGATGTGTAACGAGCACGGTTATGTGCTGGCGATGGAAAAATTGCTGGGCATCGAAGCACCGATTCGTGCCCAGTATATACGCGTCATGTTTGACGAGATTACCCGCATTCTGAACCACCTGTTATGGCTGGGTGCGCACGGGCTGGATATTGGCGCCATGACGGTGTTCCTGTATGCCTTCCGTGAACGTGAAGACCTGATGGATCTTTATGAGGCTGTTTCCGGTACGCGCATGCACGCGACCTATTACCGGCCGGGAGGTGTGTACCGTGATCTGCCGGATCGCATGCCGCAATATAAAGCGTCGAAGTGGCACAGTCAGAAAGAAGTGGATCGCAAGAATGAAAACCGCCAGGGCTCGATGCTGGATTTTATCGAGGCCTTTACCGACCGGTTTCCCGGCTGTGTCGATGAATACGAAACCCTGCTGACGGATAACCGCATCTGGAAACAGCGCACCGTCGGCATTGGCGTGGTGTCGCCGGAACGTGCCATGCAACTGGGCTTTACCGGCCCGATGCTGCGCGGTTCCGGGATTGAGTGGGACCTGCGCAAGAAACAGCCATACGAAGTATATGACCGGATGAAATTCGATATCCCGGTCGGTGTAACCGGTGACTGTTACGACCGCTACCTGGTGCGCATTGAGGAAATGCGCCAGTCCAACCGCATAATCAAACAGTGTGTTCACTGGTTGCGTAATAATTCAGGGCCGGTGATGCTGGATGATGCCAAGCTGGCGCCGCCCCGTCGTGAAGAAATGAAGGCCGACATGGAAGCCCTGATTCATCACTTCAAACTGTTTACCGAAGGTTTTTGTGTGCCGGCAGGCGAGGCCTATGCGGCCATTGAACATCCGAAGGGTGAGTTTGGTGTCTACCTGGTGTCTGATGGATCCAACAAGCCGTACCGGCTGAAAGTGCGTGCGCCGGGGTTTGCACACCTGTCCGCAATGGACGAAATGGCCCGCGGCCACATGCTGGCCGACGTGGTCGCCATTATCGGGACGCAGGATATTGTGTTCGGGGAGATCGATCGCTAATGGGTACGGCTGCACGCAAATCAGACCTGTTGACCGCGGAGACGCGCGCCCACATCGATGCCTGGCTGGAAAAATTTCCGGCTGAGCAGAAGCAATCTGCTGTGTTAGCGGCATTACAGGCGGCACAGGAACAAAACGGTGGCTGGGTGTCACGCGAGCTGATGGATGCCGTTGCGGATTATCTCGGTATGCTGAGCGTACAGGTTTATGAGGTCGGTACCTTTTATTCCATGATTGAGCTGGAACCGGTCGGGCGCAACATGGTGGCACTGTGTACCAATCTGTCCTGCATGTTGTGCGGTGCAGAAACGATCGTGGCGCACGTTGAAAAGAAACTCGGTATCAAGCTGGGTGAGACCACGGCCGATGGCCGCATCACCCTGAAGCTGGAAGAAGAATGTCTGGCTGCCTGTGCAGGCGGGCCGATGATGACCGTGAACGGTCACTATGAAGAGAATCTGACGCCTGAAAAGGTCGATGCGATTCTGGACGGGCTGGAGTAGCGCATGACCGAGCAAGTCTGTTTTGACACATTGCAGTTTGATGAGCCGTGGACACTTGAGAATTATCTCAAGGTTGGCGGTTACCAGGCGTGGAAGAAGATCCTGCAGGGAAAAATTCCGCCCGAGGATGTGATTGAAGAGGTCAAAAAGTCAGGTCTGCGTGGCCGTGGCGGCGCCGGTTTTCCGACCGGTCTGAAGTGGAGCTTCATGCCGCGTAACGCACCGGTGCAAAAATACATCGTCTGTAACTCGGATGAATCAGAGCCAGGCACCTGCAAGGACCGGGATATTCTGCGCTTCAATCCACATGCGCTGATCGAGGGTATGGCCATTGCCGCCTATTCCATGGGCGCCACCATTGGTTATAACTACATGCGCGGTGAATTCCATCATGAGCCGTTTGAGCGTTTTGAACATGCGTTGAAAGAGGCACGCGAGGCCGGCTTTTTGGGTGGCAATATTCTCGGTTCCGGCGTGGACTTTGAATGCCACGGGCATCTGGGTGCCGGTGCCTATATCTGCGGTGAAGAAACCGCCCTGCTGGAATCACTGGAAGGCAAAAAGGGCCAACCGCGTTTCAAGCCGCCATTCCCGGCCAACTTCGGCCTGTACGGCAAGCCGACCACGATCAATAACACCGAAACACTTGCCTCGGTGCCCGCCATCATGCGCAAGGGCGGCGACTGGTTTATGGGTCTGGGTAAACCCAATAATGGTGGCGTGAAAATATTTTCTGTCTCCGGTCATGTCAACAATCCAGGCAACTTTGAGGTGCCGATGGGCATCCCGTTCAGCGAGTTGCTGGAGATGGCCGGTGGTGTGCGTGATGGTCACACCCTGAAGGCCGTGATTCCGGGTGGTTCGTCCATGCCGGTGTTGCCGGCTGATATCATCATGGAAACCGACATGGACTATGATTCCCTGTCCAAGGCCGGTTCAGCACTGGGTTCCGGTGCCGTGATGGTCATGGATGAAACCACCTGCATGGTGAAGGCCCTGATGCGCGTGTCGCGTTTTTATTACGCCGAGTCCTGTGGACAGTGCACGCCGTGTCGTGAAGGCACCGGCTGGATGTATCGCATTATCAAGCGTATTGAAGAAGGCCAGGGGCGTAAGGAAGATCTTGACCTGCTGCTCAGTGCGGCCGGGCAGATCGAGGGCAAGACCATTTGCGCGTTTGGTGAGGCGGCGGCCTGGCCAGTGCAGGGTTTCCTGCGGCACTTCCGCGAAGAATTTGAATATCATGTCGAACACAAGTGCTGCATGGTCGGCGACGGTGCCAAATCCAAAGGTGAAGCCGCATGAGTGCGCGTCCCGGGATCCCGGCTGATGATGCCGTGAATATCGAGATTAATGGTCAGCCGTGCCAGGCACGCAAGGGCGCGATGATTATTGAGGTGACCGATGATCTGGGTATCAGCGTGCCACGTTTCTGTTATCACAAAAAATTGTCGGTGGCGGCCAACTGTCGCATGTGCATGGTCGAGGTAGAGAAGGTCCCGAAACCGTTACCGGCTTGTGCCACACCGGTTGCCGAGGGCATGAAGATCTTCACGAAGTCGGATATTGCGACCGGTGGCCAGAAAGCGGTGATGGAATTCCTGCTGATCAACCACCCGCTGGACTGCCCGATCTGTGACCAGGGTGGTGAGTGTGAATTGCAGGATCTGGCGCTGGGTTACGGGCGTGATATATCGCGCTTCGCCGAGAAGAAGCGTGTTGTTGAAGACAAGTTTATTGGTTCGCTGATTGCAACGGACATGACGCGTTGCATCCATTGCACGCGTTGTATCCGCATGCTGCGCGAGGTCGCGGGCAAGATGGAACTGGGTGCGACGGGTCGTGGCGAGAACATGAAAATCGGCACCTATATTGAGAAATCACTGGAATCAGAGTTGTCCGGCAATGTCATTGATGTGTGTCCGGTTGGCGCGCTCACATCCAAACCGTTCCGGTTCAAGGCGCGTGCCTGGGAATTACAACAGTCACCGACGGTTGCGCCGCATGACTGCGTCGGTTCCAACCTGTTTGTGCATACCCGCCGCGGTGAAGTCATGCGCGTGGTGCCGCGTGAAAATGAAGAAATAAATGAAGTCTGGCTGTCCGATCGTGACCGTTTCAGTTACGAAGGCCTGTCGAGTGAAGACAGGCTCACCACACCGATGGTGAAGGTCGATGGCCAGTGGCAAACCGTGGACTGGGAAACGGCGCTGCAAACAGCCGCTGAAGGCATTCGCGCGGTTATAGATGCACACGGTGCCGATCAGATGGGCGTGCTGGTTTCGCCGGACGCAACGCTTGAGGAAATGCTGCTGACACAGGCGGTCGCCCGCGGTGTCGGTATCAACAATATCGATCACCGTTTGCGCCAGGTGGATTTCACTGACCAGGACACTGCGCCGTTATGCCCGACACTGGGGCAGTCGGTCGAGGCACTGGAAAGCGTCGATGCTGTACTGGTTATCGGTTCCAACCCCCGCAAGGATCAGCCCATTATCGGGCACCGTCTGCGCAAGGCCGCCGTTGCCGGTGCGCAGGTCATGTTTGTTAACCCGATCGATTATGAATTCCTGTTTGATGTCCATGCGAAAGCCGTGGTGCCACCCTCACAAATGGTGGCAAGCCTGGCGGCCATTGCGGCATGCTTCCCGGAGGCTGCTGGCAGTAGCGCAGATGCAGTGAAGGCTGCAATTTCGGCAGCAAACCCTGACGACACGCACCGGGCCATGGCGAAGGCGTTGAAGGATGCCGGCAAGGCGACGGTGTTGCTGGGTAATGTTGCCACGGCGCATCCACGGTTTTCAGTTATCAAGGCGCTGGCGGCGGTTATTGCCGGTGCCAGTGGTGCCGTTTTGAGTGTGCTGACCGACGGTGGAAACGGTGTCGGAGGCTGGCTGGCCGGTGTGTTACCGCACCGTGGTCCGGCAGGTACGGCGGTTTCGACGTCAGGGCTTGACGCACAGGCCATGCTGGCAGCACCGCGCAAGGGTTATTTACTGTTTGGTGTAGAACCGGCACATGATTGTGAAAATCCTGCGCAAGCGACGCAGGCGCTTGCTGCTGCTGACATTGTGGTTTCCATTGGCGCTTTTGCCAGCGATGCCATGAAAGAACAGGCGGATGTGCTGTTGCCGACGGGGCCGTTTACGGAAACGTCCGGCACCTTTGTGAATGCAGAAGGTCGCTGGCAGAGTTTCTCCGGTATTGCGACGCCAACGGGTGACAGTCGCCCGGGCTGGAAAGTCATGCGTGTGCTGGGCAACCAGTTCGGGCTGGATGGTTTTGAACAACAGAGCAGTGAAGAAATACGCGATGCCCTTCAGCAGCAGCTGGGTACGGTAGCGCTGGATAACAGTCAGGCTGTCGGTGCTGTCGCCGGGGCTGCGGTGTTTGAAGGCCTGGAGCGTATCGGTGATGTGGCCATTAATGCGGTTGACGCGCTGGTACGGCGTGCACCGGCCCTGCAGGCCACGCCGGATACTGCGGCGGCGGAACTGGTGCGGCTGAATGCTGATCAGGCAGAAAAATTCGGTGTGCGGGATGGCTATACGGTGACCGTGAGGCAGGGTGATGCCAGCGCCACCATGGATGTCGAAATCTGCGAACGCGTACCTGACGGTTGTCTCTGGATACAGACAGGGACGCAGGCTGCCGCATCACTGGGTGCCGCTTTTGGCCCGATTGGCATCGAGCGGGTTTGACGGGAACGCTACCAATGGCACATACACTGATTGAAAAGTACAAGGGACAGTTGCTGGCTACAGTGCTAATGGCTGGCGTATTGTCTGTGCTGGTCGTCATGCTGGGCGTGTATTTCTGGAATGACATCAAGGCCAATGTGTTCCTGTATTCTGTTATCAAGATCCTTGTCATCGTGGTTCCCCTGTTGCTTGCGGTTGCCTATCTCACGTTTGCCGAGCGCAAGGTGATCGGCTATATGCAGTTACGTATCGGCCACAACCGGGTGGGCCCGAGAGGCTGGTTGCAGCCGATAGCTGATGCAATGAAGCTGTTGTTCAAGGAAATCGTTATTCCGACGAACTCCAACCGGTTTCTGTTTCTTATTGCGCCGATGATTTCTATTGCGCCGGCGCTGGCGGCCTGGGCGGTATTGCCGTTTACCGACACCCTGGTGCTGGCCAATATTGATGCCAGCCTGTTGTACATCCTGGCACTGACATCCATGGGTGTTTACGGCGTCATCATTGCCGGCTGGGCGTCGAACTCCAAGTACGCCTTTCTTGGCGCCATGCGTTCGGCTGCACAAATCGTTTCCTACGAAATAGCCATGGGCTTTGCACTGGTCGGTGTGCTGATAGCCGGCGGCAGTCTGAACCTTGTGGACATCGTGCAGGCCCAGCAGGGCAGTGTGTTGCACTGGTTCTGGTTACCCTTGCTGCCGCTGTTCCTGGTGTATTTTATTTCCGGTGTTGCAGAAACCAACCGCGCGCCGTTTGACGTGTCGGAAGGTGAATCTGAAATTGTCGCCGGTTTCCACGTCGAATACTCCGGTATGGCGTTTGCCGTGTTCTTTTTGGCGGAATACGCCAATATGATCCTGATCGCCGCACTGGCCGCACTCATGTTTCTGGGTGGCTGGCTGTCACCGTTCGAAGGTATTTTGCCAGACGAGTTTCTTGCAACCGGTATTACTGGCCTGGTGTTCGGTTCCGGTGTGCATTGGTTGTTCGCGAAGACCTCACTGATGCTGTTGTTCTTCCTGTGGTTCCGTGCCACGTTTCCGCGTTATCGCTATGACCAGATCATGCGGCTGGGCTGGAAGGTATTCATTCCAATCACGATTGTGTGGCTGGTTATCGAGGGTGCTGCCGTTGTGGCCAATGTAGGCCCCTGGTTTGATTAAACGGGATTATGGATAACTTTACTAACTTCCTGAAAAGCCTGTTTTTATGGGAACTCCTGAAGGGTATGCGCCTGACGGGCCGCCGTCTGTTTTCGCGCAAGATCACGGTGCAGTACCCGGAAGAAAAGACCCCTCAGTCGAATCGGTTTCGTGGCTTGCACGCACTGCGTCGCTATCCCAATGGTGAGGAACGCTGCATCGCCTGCAAGCTTTGCGAGGCGGTTTGCCCGGCGCTGGCTATTACCATTGAAGCGGAAGAGCGTGAAGACGGTACGCGCCGTACCACCCGTTATGACATTGATCTGTTCAAGTGCATTTATTGTGGTTTCTGCGAAGAATCCTGCCCGGTGGACTCCATCGTGGAAACACGTGTTTTTGAGTATGCCTTCGAGAACCGTGGCGAGAACATCATGACCAAGGACATGTTGCTGGAGATCGGTGACAAGTACGAGGCACAGATTGCCGTCGATCGAACAGAAGACGCAGCGTACAGGTAACCGGTATGGATTTTGAACGTTTCATATTCTACGTTTTCGCGGCGATCCTGATCTTCGCGGCAGCGCGCGTAATCACGGTGCGTAACCCGGTGCATGCAGCACTGCACCTGGTTCTGGCGTTCTTTACCTGCTCGGCGCTGTGGCTGTTGCTGGAAGCCGAATTTCTCGCGATTACGCTGGTGCTTGTGTATGTCGGCGCTGTCATGGTGCTGTTCCTGTTCGTGGTGATGATGCTGGATATCAATACCTCACCGTTACGTGAGGGTTTCATCAGGTATCTTCCGCTGGGACTGGGCGTGGCAGCCTTGATTGTGATGGAGATGTACCTGGTGGTACGGGCGCGCAACTTCGGTGTCGATAGCGTGACTATCCCGGCACGTCATCCCGAGGGCTACAGCAACGTGCGTGAAATTGGCAGTGTGCTGTATACCGATTATGTGTATCCGTTTGAGATCGCCTCGGTGATCTTGCTGGTGGCGATTATCGCGGCCATTGCGCTGACCATGCGCAAACGCCCTGAAACCAAGTCACAGAATCCGGCGGAACAGGTGGCGGTCAAGGCCCGGGATCGCGTGCGGGTCGTGGAGATGAAGGCGGAAGAGAAGCAGTAAAGGCATCTACTCCCTCTCCCCAACCCTCTCCCGGAGGGAGAGGGTGTAGATGTTGAAATTTGAATTCCCTCTCCCTCCGGGAGAGGACCAGGGAGAGGGGGTATTAATAAGGGTCGTTCCTGATTTGATCCCCTCTCCCCAACCCTCTCCCCAGGGGAGAGGGGGCACGGTAGAAATACTGAAAAATGAGAGATTACTGAGTTAAGAGAAAATGATTGCACTGTCAGACTATTTAATACTTGCCGCCATCCTGTTCGGGTTGAGCGTGGCCGGTATTTTCCTGAACCGGAAGAATGTCATCATCCTGTTGATGGCGATCGAGCTGATGCTGCTCGCGGTGAACATAAACTTCATCGCTTTTTCCTATTTCCTTGGCGATATCGCCGGTCAGGTATTCGTGTTCTTTATCCTGACAGTGGCTGCGGCCGA
This sequence comes from Gammaproteobacteria bacterium, assembly GCA_030632175.1. Classification (GTDB taxonomy): domain Bacteria; phylum Pseudomonadota; class Gammaproteobacteria; order UBA9214; family UBA9214; genus UBA9214. The sequence goes on along the minus strand of DAOVVG010000034.1, from coordinate 1,333 downwards.
GGCGGCCATCGGACTGGCGATCCTGGTAGTGCTGTTCCGCAACCGTCAGACCATTAATGTTCAAGATCTGGATACCCTGAAGGGATAGCGCAATGGAAAATCTTTATCTTGCCATACCGCTTGCCCCGCTACTGGGCGCCGTGATTGCCGGACTGTTTGGTAAACAGATCGGTCGTGCCGGCGCACACACGGTGACTATTCTGGGCGTGGCGGTTTCTTTTGTACTGTCGCTGATTGTCCTGAAGCAGTTTGCCTTTGACGGGGCAGAGTCCTACAACGCCAGTGTCTACACCTGGATGGTGTCTGGCGGGGTGCGCTTCGAGATCGGTTTCCTGATCGATAACCTTACTGCGCTAATGATGTGCGTGGTGACCTTCGTATCGCTGATGGTGCATATCTACACCGTCGGTTACATGCACGATGATCCGGGTTACCAGCGTTTCTTCAGCTACATTGCGCTGTTTACCTTTTCCATGCTGATGCTGGTGATGTCCAACAACTTCCTGCAGCTGTTCTTTGGCTGGGAGGCGGTGGGCCTGGTGTCCTATTTGCTGATTGGCTTCTGGTACAAGAAGCCGACTGCCATCTATGCCAACCTGAAGGCATTCCTGGTAAACCGTGTTGGCGACTTTGGTTTCCTGCTGGGCATTGCAGCTGTTTACGCGACTTTCAATAGCATGGACTACGCCAGCGTATTTGCCGCGGCGCCGAGCTATGCCGATGCCACCTACCAGGTGTTTCCGGGTGTGGACTGGTCGCTGATGTCGGTGATCTGTATCTGTCTGTTTATCGGCGCCATGGGCAAGTCGGCGCAGGTGCCGTTGCATGTGTGGTTGCCGGATTCCATGGAAGGCCCGACACCCATCTCTGCGTTGATCCATGCCGCAACCATGGTGACTGCCGGTATCTTTATGGTGGCGCGTATGTCGCCGATGTTCGAACTTTCCGATACAGCCTTGTCGTTTGTAATCGTGATCGGTGCCATCACTGCCTTCTTTATGGGGCTGCTCGGCGTGGTACAGAACGACATCAAGCGCGTGGTCGCCTATTCAACGCTGTCGCAGCTGGGTTACATGACCGTCGCACTGGGCGCCTCGGCCTATGCCGCCGGTATCTTTCACCTGATGACGCATGCCTTCTTCAAGGCACTGCTGTTCCTCGGTGCCGGTTCTGTGATCATTGCCATGCACCATGACCAGGACATCCGCAACATGGGTGGTTTGCGCAAGTACATGCCGATCACCTGGATTACCGCCCTGATCGGTTCGCTGGCCCTGATCGGTACACCGTTTTTCTCGGGTTTCTTTTCCAAGGACACCATTATCGAAGCCGT
>DAOVVG010000051.1 GCA_030632175.1 Gammaproteobacteria bacterium | reverse complement strand
TGAAAAGCTGTGGTGACTGCGGCATGGCAAAAAATTCGCCAGGATATGTGCGGCTTGGAATCAGGTAATCACGGGCACCTTCCGGGGTGGAACGTGTCATGATCGGTGTTTCCACATCAATAAAACCATTCGCATCCAGGTACGTACGCATGGCGTGGGTAACGCGGGCGCGTAACCGAAGCTTTTCCTGCATTTCGGGTCGGCGCAGATCTATATAGCGGTATCGCAGGCGCATCTCTTCGTTAACATCCTGGTCATCCAGCTGAAACGGCGGAGTTTCGGCGGCATTGAGCACTTCCAGCTCCAGTCCCAGCACCTCGACACTGCCGGTCGGCATATCCGGATTGACCGTACCTTCGGGTCGATTCCGCACACGCCCCGTCACCTTCAACACGTATTCATTGCGCACGCGTTCCGCCGTTGCAAAGACCGCTTCCCGGTCCGGGTCAAATACCACCTGCACCAGTCCCTTGTGGTCACGGAGATCGACAAAGATGACGCCACCGTGATCGCGACGGCGATGAACCCAGCCACAGAGAGTGACCTCCTGATCCAGGTGTGTTTCGTTTAGTTCACCACAATAGAGACTGCGCATAGTCGTTTTCCAGGTTCAATAATGCAAAAATTATGAAAGTATGCAGGCGTGCCGGGCAGCGGAATCAACCGGAGCTGCCGGATTTCTTTTTCGTTGATGTGTCACCTGATTTATCACTACTGCCCGCGTTTGTGCCGGTTTTGTCTTTTTTCTCTGTCTTGCCTGTCTTGTCCAGATTTTTCTTGTCACCGGTCTTGAAATCGGTTTCATACCAGCCACTGCCCTTCAGCCGGAAGGCCGGTGCCGACACCAGTTTTTTCAGCGCTTCAGCCCCGCAGTCCGGGCACCTGGTCAGGGGAGCTTCACTGATTTTCTGCAAACTGTCGAAAACGTGCCCGCACGCTTCGCACTGATACTCATAAATCGGCATGTTTCAAACCTGAAATTGGTACTGTCCAAAAAGAAAGGCCGCATTATACAGTCCCCAGCCTGCAAGGTAATAGCCAGCTGCCACCTGCCACCTGAAAACAGGCGTCTGATACCGCTTTTTAGCAGTTTCTCGCTGCCATGGATTCTGTGACAATAGGATGGCCTTCAATACCCCGACCCTGAAAACATGCATTCACACCCCACCACCCTGCCGGGCACCGCCGGCAATGACCTGAAGACATTGCGGGCACTGGCACCGTTTTTGTGGAATTACCGTGGACGGGTACTGCTGGCGCTGGGCTTCCTGGTGCTGGCCAAGGTCGCCAACGTGGGGATTCCGCTGGTACTCAAGGACATCGTAGATGCCCTCGATATCAACGGGCACAAGGAACTGCTGCTGCCACTCTCCTTTTTGTTGATGTATGGACTGCTGCGTCTGGCCAGTTCCCTGTTCAACGAACTGCGCGATGCGGTCTTTGCCCGTGTACGCCACGGCGCCATGCGCAGCGTTTCGTTAAAGGTACTTGAGCACCTGCACAGACTTTCATTACGCTTCCACCTGGAAAGAAAGACCGGCGGACTGTCCCGCGACATCGACCGCGGCACCCGCAGTGTCAGTTCACTGATGAACTACATGGTCTTCAGCATCCTGCCAACACTGGTTGAGATCACCCTGGTGGCCTTTATTCTGCTGTCACGCTACGACGCCTGGTTTGCGATCGTGACTTTTCTTGCCGTCATCACCTATATCATTTTTACCATGACTGTCACGGAATGGCGCATGAAATACCGGATCGCCATGAACAAGCATGACTCGACCGCCAACACCCAGGCCGTCGACAGCCTGCTGAATTACGAAACCGTCAAATACTTCGGTAACGAAAACCATGAACTGTCCCGCTACGGCGAAAGCCTGAAAGAATGGGAAAGCCAGGCAGTCAAAAGCCAGACATCCCTGTCAGCGCTGAATTTCGGCCAGTCTGTCATTATTGCGGTGGGCGTTACCGTGATCATGATAATGGCAGCACAGGGTGTTGTTGACGGTAACATGACCCTTGGCGACCTGGTGTTAGTCAACGCATTCCTGCTGCAGCTGTTTATCCCGCTTAATTTCCTGGGCATTGTCTACAGTCAGCTGAAGCACGCGCTGACCGATATGCACCTGATGTTCGATGTGCTCAACAAGGAACCCGAGATTACCGACCGGCCGGATGCCAGGCCGCTGGACCCCGGTGACGGAGAGATCCGCTTTGAGCATGTTTCCTTTGCGTACGAGCAGGACCGCCCTATCCTGCACGACATCAATTTTACTGTCGCCACGGGACAAAAGGTCGCCGTCGTTGGTCCCAGTGGTGCGGGAAAATCAACACTGGCGCGGCTGCTGTTTCGTTTTTACGAAACCGGCTCGGGGCGCATCCTCATCAACAATCAGGACATCAGCCGGGTCACGCAGGACAGTTTGCGCAGCAGCATCGGCATCGTGCCGCAGGACACCGTCCTGTTTAATGAATCCCTGTTCTATAACATCGGCTATGCCAGACCGTCAGCGAGCCGTGATGAAATTGAGCAGGCTGCCCGGGTCGCAAATATTCACAGCTTTATTGAAGGACTGCCGCAGGGCTACGACACCATCGTGGGTGAGCGCGGGCTGAAGCTTTCCGGGGGTGAGAAACAGCGGGTTGCCATTGCCCGTGCAGTATTGAAAAACCCGCGCATACTGGTCTTTGATGAAGCCACTTCCAGCCTGGATTCACACTCGGAACAGGCTATTCTTGTTGCCCTGCGCGAAGCTGCCGCACATCACACCAGCCTTGTCATCGCACACCGGCTGTCGACCATTGTTGATGCCGATTACATCCTGGTCATGGAAGCCGGCCGGATTATTGAGTCCGGCGTCCACCAAAGCCTGCTTGCGGAAGGTGGCACTTACGCAAGGCTGTGGGCACTGCAGCAGAAAGAATCACATCGTGAAGCCATACCGACACCGTCTCAGAATAACTGAACCTTACAATTCACCCTGCAGAAAAACAAAACCCGCCATCAGGCGGGTATTTGTAATACAACAATTAAAGCATTACTCACATGTTCGCGCGTAGACCCAGAAACAGGTTCGTGGCATTGTCATCACTGAAACGTGTAGCCCTGACCCTGAGAGAGAATTTCTTGTAGACCTTGTAAACAAGCCCAAGACCAAACCCAGTATCCGAATTATCACCAACATCTCTGTAGACTACATGTGGTGTCATTTCCAGTTTTTTCAGCGCCTGAACACGGGCATAAAAAATAGCTTCATAACCTGTGTTACTTTCATTTATTCTTGTCTTGTTCACAAAATCCTTTTTCTTGACCTTGCCGGTAATCTCCTCATCAACGAAAAAAGCATCCAGGGCCAGATCAACCTTGTCCATGATGGGATAGTTCCCGCCAAAACCAATCTTGAACTCATCGACATCGAGATCAACTCTGGAAGCATCCTCAAGGTCATCAATGGAGAGATGGGAGTATCGGCCAATGATATGGAGATATTCCATTGCTCCAAACGAAAAACCTGCCTCAAAACCATCCCCCCCTATGGAATCGCCGTCAATGTCCCGATAACCGCCCTCGACGTAGTTATAATTAAAACCCTTGGCGGCTGCAGCAGGCTGAGCCAGGAATGCCAGGCAGACTGACATCAGTACAGCCACTAAACGTTTATTATTCATCCGATCCCCTCCAGGAATTAACGAGCACTTGTTCTAATTTATCTTGAATCCGAGGATACTAAGTAATGCACCCAGACCATTCAAGTATTTTTCATTTAAATTCAAGGCCAAGCCCCCGCTCCACGGCAATTCCGGCAGCATCTGAAAACCGCTCTACGGCCATCAGGAACGGGCAACCCGACTATACAACAATGACTTACAAGATATGTCCGAAAAATCTGTTCTGATTACAGGCTGCTCATCAGGCATTGGTCGGGTTGTAGCCGAGGGACTGAAAGCGAGGGGCTACCGGGTGTTTGCCAGCGCCCGCAAGTCTGCTGATGTAGAGCGTCTGGCCGCCGCCGGTTTTGAAAGCCTGCAACTGGACCTGGCTGATCCGGCCTCTATCCAAACGGCGGTAGACGATCTACTCGGGCATACCCGGGGCACACTGGATGCACTGTTCAATAACGGCGCCTATGGCCAACCCGGCGCCGTGGAAGACCTGTCACGCGAGGTATTGCGCGAACAGTTCGAGACCAACCTGTTTGGCTGGCACGAACTTACCAACCTGGTGTTACCTGTCATGCGGCGCCAGGGGCATGGCCGCATCATCCAGAACAGCTCGGTACTGGGGTTCGTAGCCCTGCGCTATCGCGGCGCCTATAACGCCAGTAAATATGCGCTGGAAGGGTTAACCGATACGCTGCGACTGGAACTGGCAGGTAGCGGCATCCATGTATCACTGATAGAACCCGGACCCATTGCCAGCCGCTTTCGTGAAAATGCATTCAGGGCCTACCAGCGCAACATCAACCCGGAAGGCAGCCCGCACGAGGACATGTACCGGCGCATGGAGGCACGCCTGACCAAACAGGGGCCGGCGGTCCCCTTTACCCTGCCACCGGAGGCCGTCCTCAGAAAGGTGATCCATGCGCTGGAAAGTCGCCATCCCAAGACACGCTACTACGTGACCTTTCCGACCTACCTGTTCGGGTTTCTGAAACGGGTACTGAGTGATCGTATGCTGGACAAGGTGCTTAACAAGACCGGGTAGTGTTCTCTCGCAGGTGCGGTCTGCCCCTGTGCTGACAGAGACACCCGAAATACATTACAGACCGGCATCGCGGACAAGATCCGCTCCTACGGGTGTATCTATTGATGCAGGAGCGGTGTTGCCTGCATGGATGCAGGTACATCGCTTAGCGCAGGGATGTGCGTGAGCGATGCAGCCGCGATCAGGCTGCCGATTCAGAAGCACTCTGCACGAGAGCAAATGCTAAACGCCCATCCTCGGTATCCACCTTGACTGTACTGCCTGGCCCAAAGCGCCCGGCCAGAATCTCCTGTGCCAGAGGATTCTCCAGCTGGTTCTGGATGGTACGTTTTAACGGTCTGGCCCCGTACACCGGGTCAAAACCGGCTTCACCAATCATATCCAGCGCAGCGTCGGTGATTTCCAGGATGATGTCACGCTCCAGCAAACGATGCCGCAGAATTTCTATCTGCAGACCGGCGATCGCCCGAATCTCTTCCCGACCCAATGGATGGAACACCACCACATCATCAATCCGGTTAATGAACTCCGGCCGAAAGTGCCCACCGACAATCTCCATGACTGCCGCCTTCATAGCATCATAATTTTCTTCCCCGGACATCTCCTGAATCATCTGGCTGCCAAGGTTTGAGGTCATGACGATCACGGTATTGCGAAAGTCTACCGTGCGTCCCTGCCCGTCCGTGAGCCGGCCATCATCGAGTACCTGCAACAATACATTGAAGACATCCGGATGCGCCTTCTCGACTTCATCCAGCAGGATTACGGAATAGGGTTTACGCCGTACTGCCTCGGTCAGGTAGCCGCCTTCTTCATAGCCGACATAACCGGGCGGCGCCCCGATCAACCGGGCGACCGAATGCTTTTCCATGAACTCGGACATATCGATCCGCACCATGGCTTCATCGGTATCGAACAGGAAATTTGCCAGTGACTTGGTCAATTCGGTTTTACCGACACCGGTTGGCCCAAGAAACAGGAACGAACCATTCGGCCGGTTGGGGTCAGACAGACCTGCGCGTGAACGCCGAATGGCATTGGAGACTACCTTGACGGCCTCGCCCTGACCAATGACGCGGGACTGCAAGCCTTCTTCCATGCGCAGCAGCTTGTCACGCTCACCCTCCAGCATTTTCGAAACCGGAATACCGGTCCACTTCGAAACCACTTCGGCGATCTCTTCCTCGCTAACCTTGTTACGCAATAACTGCATTTCCTGCATATCGGCCTGATCAGCACTGGCAAACTGCTTTTCCAGTTCAGGAATGCGCCCGTACTGCAATTCGGAAGCCCGCGCCAGATCACTGGCACGGTGGGCGGTCTCCAGCTCCATGCGTGCGCGCTCCAGCTCTTCCTTAATATGACTGGCGCCCTGCACGGCCGCCTTCTCGGACTTCCAGATTTCCTCCAGGTCCGAGTATTCACGATCCAGCAAATCGATTTCTTCCTGCAGGATACCGAGCCGCTTCTTTGAGGCTTCATCGGATTCCTTCTTCAACGCTTCACGTTCTATCTTGAGCTGAATCAGGCGCCGTTCCAGGCGGTCCATCGCCTCCGGCTTGGAATCGATTTCCATGCGGATGCGGCTGGCCGATTCATCTATCAGGTCTATCGCCTTGTCCGGCAACTGCCGGTCGGTGATATAACGGTGTGACAGGGTGGCCGCAGCAACAATGGCTGGATCGGTAATCTCTACGCCGTGATGTACCTCGTAGCGCTCTTTCAATCCACGCAGAATGGCAATGGTGTCTTCGACACTTGGCTCATCCACCAGCACCTTCTGGAAACGCCTCTCCAGTGCGGCATCTTTCTCTATATATTGCCGGTATTCATCCAGCGTCGTGGCACCCACGCAGTGCAGCTCACCGCGGGCAAGCGCCGGCTTTAGCATGTTACCGGCATCCATCGCCCCTTCGGCCTTGCCGGCTCCAACCATGGTATGCAATTCATCAATAAACAGGATGACCTGCCCCTCCTGCTTGGACAGGTCATTCAGGACACCTTTCAGACGTTCTTCAAACTCGCCGCGAAACTTGGCACCCGCGATCAGGGCACCCATATCCAGTGACAACAGGCGCTTGCCCTTGACACCTTCAGGCACTTCACCATTAACGATGCGTTGCGCCAGGCCCTCGACAATGGCGGTCTTGCCCACACCGGGTTCGCCAATCAGTACAGGATTGTTCTTGGTGCGCCGCTGCAGCACCTGGATCGTTCTGCGTATTTCGTCATCCCGCCCGATCACCGGATCAAGCTTGCCCTGCTCGGCACGCTCGGTCACGTCAATCGTAAACTTCTCCAGCGCCTGTCGCTGGTCTTCAGCATTGGGGTCATCAACCTGCTCTCCCCCCCTGAGCTTGTCGATTGCCTGTTCAATCAGCTGTTTGCTGGCGCCTGCCTTGCCCAGCAATTTGCCAACACTGCCCTTGTCCTGCAGCGCTGCCAGAATAAACAACTCACTGGAGATATAACTGTCGTTGCGTTGCTGGGCCAGCTTGTCAGTCACATTCAGCAAGCGTCCCAGATCATTGGAAACATGCACCTCGCCGGCCGCACCCTCAACCTGCGGCAGCTGATCCAGCAACTCACTCAACTGGGAACGAAACAGGTTAACGTTGACATCCGCCTGCGACAGCAAATGACGCACGGTGCCACCTTCCTGGTCGAGCAGCGCCGTCATTAAATGTGCCGGCTCGATAAACTGGTGATCACGGCCAACCGCGAGGCTCTGGGCATCAGCCAGCGCCTGCTGAAACTTGCTTGTCATTTTATCCATTCGCATGAAAGATTTTCTCCACCAGATACAGGAATATATCTACCTAGGTGGGGTTTATTAACATGTTTTCAACGCCTGTCGGGAGCTATTTTCGCAACAATATGCCTGTAGGAGCGGATCTTGTCCGCGAAACGAGGTACTGCAAGTCAATTCGCGGACGAGATCCGCTCCTGCAGGAGGATCAGTGCAGCGTGGAGTGCGTGGAATAAATCAGCAGAATACCGGCAGCTATCAGTACGACTTGCTGCAAGGTAGCACTGCCCTCGACACGTTGATGCAGGGTTGGAATCAGGTCGGCGACGGCGATGTAGATAAAACTGGACGCCGCAATCGCCAACACAAAAGGCAGCGCCGCCTGCATCTGCTGCAATGCGAACCAGGCCAGCACGCCACCAATGACTGTCGTCAGGCTGGTGAGGATATTATAGAGAAAGGCACGTCTACGGCTAAAACCGCTGTGTAGCAACACGGCAAAATCACCTACTTCCTGCGGGATTTCATGCGCGGCCACCGCCAGGCTGGTGACTACGCCCAGGTGAATATCGGTCAAAAAGGCCGCCGCTATCAGGATGCCGTCCAGAAAGTTATGCAGACCGTCTCCGACCAGAATCATGGTCCCGGTAGAATGTTCACGACTTTTCTGATCCGGCGCATGTACCTCGCAGTGATCCGCGTGGCAATGCCGCCACAACACCAGCTTCTCCAGCAGAAAGAATCCCAGCAGCCCCAGCAGTACCGTCATCGGAATAATATGAACATCGGCGCCGGCCACCGCATCCAGGGCATGCGGCAGCAAGCCCAGAAAGGCAGCGCCCAGCAAGGTACCGGTTGCAAAGCTCACCAGGTGCGGCAATAAATGATTGCGCAGGGATTCACTCAACACCAGAAAAAGCGCTGCGGCAAGTACGCTCAGCAAGCCACCCAGCAAACAGAAAATAATTATCCAGAGAAGCAGTGACATTCGGTCATCTCAAGCGTAAATGCGGCGGCCATCATACCCCACCTGACCCCTGAAAAGGGTTTACCACATAGTTGCAGGGCAATGATCAATGATCTGTCGCAGGATGGGTAAAGCCGTTATTCTTTCAGCCAGATCAATGTCGCCATGCGGCCGGTTGTACCGTCTCGCCGATAGGAATAGAACCGGTCCGAATCGGTAAAGCTGCAAAATCCGCCGCCATACACGGCCGTTACCCCGCATTCAGCCAATCGTTGTCGGGCCAGCCGGTACAAGTCTGCATACCACGCCCCGTCCGGGCCTTGCCTGAAGGCTTTGGCAGCCGCCTGATCATGCGCCATAAAAGTATCCCGCACCTCGGCACCCACCTGAAAGGCCAATGGGCCAATCGCCGGCCCCAGCCACGCCAGCAAGCATTCTCCCGGCCGCCCGGTCGCCATGGCTGCTTGCTCAATCACACCGGCAGCCAGTCCGCGCCAGCCGGCGTGAATCGCCGCCACACACTCACCCGCGGTATCCGTCAGCAGCACCGGCAGGCAGTCTGCCGTCAGTACAGCGCAGACGACCCCTGCCTGCGTACTACGGGCGGCGTCCGCCACCGGTGCAGATCCGGCAACAGCCGCATCAATGACCCTCACGCCATGGACTTGCTGCAACCATAGCGGCGCAGCGGGCAGATTGAGCACCTGTTGCAGCCGCAGCCGGTTAGCCGCAACTGCATGCGGGTCATCGTCGACGTGCTCAGCCGGATTCATGCTGGCATAGCACCCTTTGCTGACCCCGCCGTGCCGTGTCGTGGTGATAGCCCGCACCCGGGCCGGGGCCGGCCAGTCCGGCACGATCCAGTCAGCCGTCACCGGCGTGTTCCCTGGCGTCCTGGCGCAACACCTCGATCAGGTGCGCCATATCATCCGGCACATCCGCCTGCCAGCTCATTTCTTCACCGCTTATCGGGTGCAGCAGCCCCAGTTGCGTGGCATGCAGCGCCTGGCGCCGGAAACTCGACAAGACTTCTCTGAAATCCGGATCTGCTCCCTTCGGCAAACGTAACCGTCCGCCATAGACCGGATCACCCAGCACCGGTATATGCTGGTGCGCCATGTGTACCCGAATTTGGTGGGTACGCCCGGTTTCCAGCCGCACCCGCACCAGCGTATGCGCCCGGAATCGCTCTTCCACCCGGTAATGCGTCACAGCCTCCTTGGCATTGGGCACCACCGCCATGCGCTTGCGATCAACCGGATGCCGCCCGATGGGCGCCTCGATACGGCCACCGGCCGTGAGCACACTGTGAACGACCGTCAGGTATTCACGCTTCACAACCCGCGCCTGCAATGCCTCGACCAGTCGTTTATGTGCCGTCAGGTTACGCGCCACCACCATCAGACCAGTGGTATTCTTGTCGAGCCGATGCACAATCCCGGCACGGGGAACGTCGGCCAGGGAACCATCGTAATTCAGCAGTGCATTCAGCAGGGTACCGGCCGGATTACCGGCCGCCGGGTGCACGACGAGGCCGGCCGGCTTGTTGACCACCAGCAAGGCCTCATCCTCATAGACCAGATCCAGCGGGATGGGCTCGGGCTCACTGACTGTCTGCGCCACAATTTCAGCATCGATCCGGACACTCTCCCCGCCCGTCACCTTCGCCTTGGCTTGCGCCGGATGACCATCCATTGTGACCTGACCACTGCGTATCCATTGCTGCAAGCGACTGCGGGAATAGTCCGGCACCAGCTCGGCCAGTGCCTGATCCAGCCTGCGGCCCCGCATTTCATCGGGGATAACGAGTTCCAGTTGTACTTTGGTGGACATTTTCAAATCAGCTTTGGGTTATACTTCTGCAGCCTGCACCAGCAGGCACATCTATTCCTGAGCAATTTTGACACATTAAGCCCATGCGTTTGTCGAGTTTTTTACTGGCGGTTCTCATTCTCATCACCTCGGGATGCTCCTGGCTCCCGGAGCAGATCGATGAAACCAAGGACTGGTCGGCCAACCGGCTGTATTCCGAGGCCAAGCAAAAGCTGGACGAAAAGAATTACGAAAAGGCAATCGAGTATTTCGAGATTCTGGAGGCCCGCTATCCGTTTGGGCGCTATGCCCAGCAGGCCGAGCTGGAAATTGCCTATGCCTACTACAAATATGACGAACCGGACCTGGCGATCGCCGCGGCGGACCGTTTCATCAAGATTTACCCGCGACACCCCAATGTTGACTATGCCTGGTATATCAAGGGGCTGACGAACTACAACCGCGGCAAGACCATTGTTACCCGGTTTCTGCCCCAGGATCCGTCCGAACGCGACACCGCCACCATGCGTGCGGCCTATGATGATTTCGACCAGCTGGTGCGGCTTTATCCAAACAGTATTTATGCGCCGGATGCCGCCCAGCGCATGATCTACCTGCGCAACAATATGGCAGAATATGAAATCCACGTGGCTAACTACTACATGCGCCGCAAGGCCTACGTGGCCGTTGCCAACCGCGGCGAATACGTGGTCGAGAATTTTCAGCGTACCCCGGCGGTTCCGGATGCACTGATTTACATGGTCCGCGCCTACCGCACCCTGGGACTCGATGACCTGGCTGAAGACTCCATGCGGGTACTAAGCCTGAACTACCCGGACCGACCGGAGATTGGCTGGCTGAACGATCCGCGCGGTTACGAGAAAGCTCAAAAGAAATCCTCCTTCTGGAAGTTCTGGTAGCCCGAGGTTATCGGATAACGCCGGTCACGCCCGAAGGCCCGTTGCGTTATACGCACCCCCGGCGGTGCCTGTCGACGCTTGTATTCATTACGATCAACCAGACCGGCTACACGTTCCACGGTCGCCGCATCGAAACCGGCAGCTACAATCTCTTCCACACTCTGGTCCTGTT
>DAOVVG010000132.1 GCA_030632175.1 Gammaproteobacteria bacterium | reverse complement strand
GCGGCTTCGATTATGGCCAAGGTAACCCGTGACCGGGAAATGCTGTCACTGGATCTGCAGTATCCCGGGTATGGGCTGGCGCAACACAAGGGCTATCCCAGCAAGGCGCATATCGCGGCGCTGGAAAGTCTGGGGGTGACGCCGATTCACCGGCGTTCCTACGCGCCGGTAAGAAGGGTCATGGAGAAACAGGCGGGGATGCATCAGGCGTAGATTGCAACGGTCTCCAGTGCCTTGTCGTAGTAGGTGACCTTGTTGCGGCCACCTTGCTTGCTTTTATAGAGGGCGATATCTGCCTTGTCGAGTACGTCCGCTGCATCTTCCACGCATTCCGGGAAGCTGGCGATGCCGATACTGACAGTGCTCGCTATGCAGACACCGTTCATATCAAATGATGTGTTGTTGATGGCGGCGCGGATACGTTCGGCCGCTATTCTGGCCTGTTCGGTGCTGGTATGCGCCATCAGGATGACAAACTCGTCACCGCCATAGCGGGCCAGTACGTCGGCTGCCCTGATGCAACCCTCGATTGATTGAGCGATGATCCTGATCAGCCGACTGCCTGCTGTGTGACCGTGTCGGTCATTAACAGCTTTAAGTCCGTCAACATCAACCATGATCACGGTAAAGGGCTGCGCATAACGTGTCACTCGTGCGATTTCCTTTTCCAGCAGCAGATTGAAGGTGCGCATGTTCAGCAAGCCTGTCAGGTCATCTGTTTGTGATAGCAGGGTGATGCGTTTCTTTGCCTGCAGGATATCCGCGGCGAGCATGGATGTTACATAGGCCACCAGCAGGAAGGGGGAGAATTTTGCCATCAGCGTGGTAAAGGTTTGTGGTGCGAACAGCGCATCAGAATAGCTGCTGTAGCCCATGTACAGGTAACAGCATGTAATCAGCAGGACTTCAAGCAGTGTCATGATCTTGCCAAGCGCGATGGCACAGGCAATGATGACCAGCAGGTACAGGTTCAGCAACGGACTGTCGACCTTGCCGGTGTACCAGAGCACGATTGTGATGAAACTCACCATTGCCCAGGTTTCCATTGCCAGCTTCATGCGGGATTCGCGTGTATGAAAGTTGAAATACCGGAACAGCAGTATGAACCCCGAGTAGCAGACCATAGTCAGCACCAGTCCGTCATGGTTGCTGATTGGCCGTATGGGTATAAAAAAGTACAAAATAACCAGGATCAGCAGCAGCCACTGTAACTCGGACATGCTGCGCGAAAAGCCCTTCAGCTCTTCTTTCTCGCAGGTCGAGGTGACCGGGTGGTTTGTTGCTCGCTGCATGACTGACCTGTTGCTGATTTGTGTATATGGATTACTGGTGTTATCGACTGGGAAATCCTGTCATTTAGCCGGTCGGCGGGCCATAATCCGGATACGTGAAATGCTGCTGCTGTCCAGGTGTGGTGTGTTTGCGCTATACACCATCACCGGTGGGGCGCAGGATGTCTTTTCTGCCAAGCGTGCGAATAATATAACACGTAAAAACAAGTAGATATGTAATATACCTCGATTTTTATTCATAACGGGATTCGGGCTTGAATCCTGTTAAGGAAAACCGGAAACTTTTTTCATGCGCCCTGCATTCGTCCATCTGCATGTCCACACCGAATATTCGCTGGTGAACGGTACTGTACGGGTCAAGTCACTGGTCAAGTCTGTCGCCGAGGCCGGTATGCCGGCAGTGGCTGTTACCGATCAATGCAATATGTTTTCCATGGTGAAGTTCTATCGTGCTGCCATGGCGCAGGGCGTCAAGCCTATTGTGGGTGTGGATGTCTGGGTGGCAGGCCGGGCCGGCGGCAAATCGCCCTCACGGCTGGTGTTGCTCTGTAAAACGGGTAATGGTTATCTGAATCTCACCCGCCTGGTGTCACGTTCTTACACTGAAGGACAGCAGCGTGGCATTCCGGTGCTGGAGCGGAGCTGGTTCGAGGGGCATTCAGAAGGACTGATTGCGTTGTCCGGGGGGCGCGCAGGTGATATCGGACAGGCGCTGCTGGCAAACAAGAATGCCCTGGCGGCCGAACGGCTGGATGAGTGGCAACAAATTTTCCCGGACAGTTTCTACCTGGAATTGCAGCGTACCGGTCGAGCGGGAGAGGACGCCTATTTGCACAAGGCAGTCCATCTTGCCGGGCTGAAAAATGTGCCGGTCGTGGCCAGCAACGATGTGCATTTCCTCCGCGCCAGTGACTTCGATGCACATGAAGCACGTGTTTGTATCAATGAAGGCCGTACGCTGGACGATCCGCGCCGCTCCAGGGAATTTACCGCGCAGCAGTATTTGCGCTCTGCGGATGAGATGCTGGAACTTTTCAGTGATATTCCGGAGGCGCTGGAGAACACTGTAGAGATTGCGCGACGCTGCAATCTGGAGCTGGAGCTGGGTAAAAATTATCTGCCTGATTTTCCGGTTCCGGAAGGCATGGATATGGCCGGCTATTTCAAAATGCTGGCCAAGCAGGGTCTGGAAAAGCGCTTTGCAAAGATGCTTGAGCTGCAGAGTGAAGATATTGATGCAGTGCGGCAGGTTTATCGTGAACGGCTCGATCACGAGATCAAGGTAATACTGGAGATGGGCTTCCCGGGATACTTTCTCATCGTTGCCGATTTTATTATCTGGGCGAAGGAGAACGGTATTCCCGTTGGTCCTGGGCGTGGCTCCGGGGCGGGTTCACTGGTGGCCTATGCACTGACAATTACCGACATTGATCCGATTCGCTACGATTTGCTGTTTGAGCGTTTTCTGAATCCTGAACGTGTTTCCATGCCGGACTTCGATGTTGATTTCTGCATGGAAGGCCGCGACCGGGTTATTGAGTATGTTGCCGAACGTTACGGGCGTGACAAGGTTTCCCAGATCATTACCTACGGTTCCATGGCGGCAAAGGCTGTTGTCCGTGACGTAGGCCGGGTGCTTGGACATCCCTATGGTTTTGTCGACAGGATCGCAAAACTGATTCCGTTTGAGATCGGCATAACGCTGGACAAGGCGTTGGATCAGGAACCAGCCTTCAGCGACTTATATGACGCTGATGAAGATGTGCGTACTCTGGTAGATCTGGCTCGCTCGCTGGAAGGCCTGGCGCGCAACGCGGGCAAACATGCCGGTGGTGTTGTGATTGCACCGTCACAGCTAACTGATTTCACACCACTGTATTGTGAGCAGGGTGGCGGGGCGCTGGTTAGTCAGTTCGACAAGGACGATGTGGAAGCGGTTGGGCTGGTAAAGTTTGACTTTCTTGGCCTGCGCACACTGACCATAATTGACTGGGCACTGAAGACCATTAATGCCCGGCAGGCTGACAGCGGCAAGCCACGCATAGAGATTGATACCATCCCGCTGGTAGACAAGCCGACATTTGATCTGTTGAAGTCATCGGCAACGACTGCAGTGTTTCAGTTGGAATCCAGCGGCATGAAAGACCTGATTCGTCGCCTGCGCCCGGACACCTTTGAAGATATCGTGGCACTGGTCGCCCTGTTTCGCCCGGGCCCACTGCAGTCCGGTATGGTCGATGACTTCATTGCGCGCAAGCACGGTGCGCTGGTCAAGTACCCGCACCCCGATCTGGAACCCATCCTGAAGCCAACCTACGGCATTATCCTGTACCAGGAACAGGTGATGCAGATTGCACAGGTACTGGCCGGTTATACGCTGGGCGGTGCTGATATGTTACGGCGAGCCATGGGCAAGAAGAAGCCGGAAGAAATGGCGAAGCAGCGTTCCATTTTTCTCGAAGGTGCCAAACAGCGGGATGTCGATGAACAGGTAGCCGCCGGCATTTTTGATCTGATGGAAAAATTTGCCGGTTACGGGTTTAATAAAAGTCACTCGGCGGCCTATGCGCTGGTGTCATACCAGACCGCCTGGTTAAAAGCACATTATCCGGCGGCCTTTATGGCGGCGGTGTTGTCGGCAGACATGGACAATACCGACAAGATCGTGCATCTGATTGCGGAATGCCGGGACATGAAGCTGAAGGTGGTGCCACCTGATGTCAATCAGTCGCAATATCACTTCACGGCTACCGCAGCCGATACCATTGTTTACGGACTGGGTGCGATCAAGGGTGTCGGGCAGGCCGCGATAGAAGGCATGATCGCGGAACGCAACGAGGCTGGAGAATTTTCCGACCTGTTCGATCTCTGCCGGCGCGTTGATACACGCAAGGTGAACCGACGTGTCTTTGATGCCATGATCCGGGCCGGTGCCCTTGATCCCATGGGTGATACGCGTGCTTCACAACTGGCAAATCTTGACAAGGCGCTGAAGATGGCCGAGCAGCATTCTCGTAACCTGGATACCGGGCAGAATGATCTGTTTGGTGATTCCGGGTCAGCAACACCGTTGCCGGTTGAAAAGCAGGTGCTGCCAGAGTGGGAGGAGGAACAACGACTGCAGGGAGAAATGGATGCGCTCGGTCTGTACCTGACAGGTCACCCGATTTCTCGATATGAATCCGAACTGGTCAATATTACCAGTGGCAAGCTGGCTGAACTGGCTGCCATCTGCAGCACAGCACCTCCCGCAAATCAGGGCAAGAACAAGGAGCGCAAGGGCCGTCCCGGTGCGGATGAGCGTCCCGTAACCATTGCCGGGCTGGTGATGAGCATGCGTGTTATCAAGACACAGCGTGGTGGCAAGATCGCCTTCCTGACACTGGATGATCGCACGGCGAGGCTGGATGTACGTGTGTTCCCGGATGTTTATGACAGGTACCAGGCCATGCTTGGCAAGAACAAGGTGCTGGTGGTGCAGGGGGGGTTTGGGCTGGATGACTTTACCGGGGGTTACCAGGTGACCGCGCAAAGTATTTATGACATCAACCAGGCACGCAGTCTGTTTGCGCGCCGGCTCGTCGTCGGTGTTGAGTCCAGCCAGGCCGGTAACGGCTTTGTCGGACACCTTGCCGATATCCTGCAGCCGTTCAGGGAAGGACATTGTCCGGTGTGTATTGATTATACCGGGGGCGATGCCCGGGCAAGGGTTGCACTGGGCGAGGAATGGACCGTACATCCGACCGATGAACTGCTGCATCGACTGCGTGACCTGGCGGGCAAGGGGTGTGTGCAGGTTGAATATGTATAGGGCCCGGGGCGGCATGCTTCCGGCTGTGCTGTTAAATTGCCTGTATTGTTACTGCTGTGGATACAGGCATCGTTTTTACAGTAGTTGACTTGTTTAAGCACTGCAGAAACGGTACCTTAACGCCATGATTATGACCCTGCGGAATTTCCGATGAATCTTAATTTTCTTGAATTTGAACAACCCATCGCCGAACTGGAAGCGAAGATCGATGAGCTGAACTATGTCAGTGACGATGCAGACATCAATATCACCGATGAAGTAAAAAAGCTGAGAGAAAAAAGTCGTGCGCTGACCGAATCGATTTTCTCGAATCTGACATCCTGGCAGGTTTCCCAGCTGGCGCGTCACCCGCAGCGGCCCTACACGCTGGATTATATTATCCGCATTTTTACCGATTTCGAAGAGCTTCACGGCGACCGTCATTACGGTGATGATCATGCCATTATCGGTGGTATTGCCCGTCTGGACGGTCAGCCGGTTATGGTGATTGGTCAGCAGAAGGGGCGCGATACCAAGGAGAAGCTGCGACGCAATTTCGGTATGCCTCGCCCTGAAGGATATCGCAAGGCTTTGCGCCTGATGGAGATGGCGGAACGTTTCAAGTTGCCGATATTTACCTTTATCGACACCCCGGGTGCTTATCCCGGTATTGGCGCAGAAGAACGTGGCCAGAGCGAGGCCATCGCCAGGAATCTGCTGGTCATGTCAAATTTGAAGACGCCGGTTATTTGCACGGTGATTGGTGAAGGCGGGTCCGGTGGCGCGCTGGCCATTGGTGTCGGTGATCAGACGCTGATGTTACAGTACGGCACGTACTCGGTGATTTCACCGGAAGGCTGTGCATCGATTCTGTGGAAGAGTGCAGAGAAGGCATCAGAAGCTGCCGAGGCGCTGGGTATTACCTCCGGAAAATTGCGAGACCTCGGTATGGTGGACAAGGTTATTCCTGAACCGCTCGGCGGTGCACACCGTGATGTCGATGCGGTTGCCGATAATGTCAAGCAGGCCCTGGTTGAGACGCTTGCGGAATTACAGAAAAAGTCAATGGATGATTTACTGACCGCACGTTACCAGCGTTTGCAGGCTTACGGGCAGTTCACGGAACGCTAGTCGCGCAGCCTTGCTGTTCTGCAAACTGTTGCAGGAAAGGATTTTTCCACACACTGAAAATGTAACACGAGGGTTGCATCCGGATACGGCCGGTTCCGTTTCTGTGTCTCATTACCACTGCTGACCGTTTTCCCTGCGGTAAATTTTCGTGTTTATCTATGAGCTTCTCACCTGACTATCTTTTACAGCAACTGCGCCGGCAATCCGGGGCAGCTTGCTACCGGGTGGCTTTTAGTGGCGGACTGGATTCGCATGTGCTGTTACATGCGTTATGTCAGCTGCGTGAGGTGCTGGATGCGGCAATCGGTGCGGTACATGTCAACCACGGGTTGCAGCAGGCAGCAGATGACTGGGCGTCACACTGCCAGCAAGTGTGTGCTGACCTTGGCGTGCAGTATGTTTCGCTCCAGGCAGACGGCAAGGCCGTGCGTGGCGAAAGCCCGGAAGCGGCGGCTCGCAGTGCGCGATATACAGCGCTGGCCGACTGGTTGCCGGCGAAAGATTGCCTGTTGACCGCACAGCATCAGGATGACCAGGCGGAAACCCTGTTACTGCAACTGTTACGCGGCAGCGGGGTGAGCGGGCTGGCAGCAATGCCGCGGGTAACAACACTCGGGGCTGGCTGGCACGTACGTCCCTTACTTGGTGTAAGCCGTGATGAATTACGGGCGTATGCAGTAGCACACAAGCTGTCATGGATAGAGGATCCCAGTAACGCGGATATCGCCTTTGATCGTAATTACCTGCGCCAGCAGGTGTTGCCGGTATTGCGGCAACGCTGGCCTGCTGTTGCTGCAAGCCTGTCACGCAGTG
>DAOVVG010000134.1 GCA_030632175.1 Gammaproteobacteria bacterium | reverse complement strand
GGTAGCGAGCTGCTCAGTGAAGCACAGGGCCAGCTCCAGGAGCAGCAGGAAGTTGTAGCGCAATTGCGGGAAGAGCTGAGTGCGGCTGTACAGTCACTGGCAGAATCCCGCGAGGCAGCAAAGGCCTCCGAAGCGGGTCAAGAGGCATCAGAAACAGCGTTACAGGAGAAGCTGCAGCAGCAAGCGGAGCTTTCGGAGCGGTTGCAGGCCGATCTTGAAAGCCTGCAGCAACAAGCCAGTGAAACGGCTGGCAAGCTCGAGCAGGAATCCGGGCAGGCCGTGACGCTGGCGCAGGAAAATGCTGACTTATTGAAGATAGTTGAGGAAATGCAGGCGGCTGCAGATGCCGGCGGTCAGGACTATGAGGCAGCGCTTGTTGCAGTAAAGGAACAGAACCAGCAGCTGCAACAGCAGCTTGAAGAGCTGCGGTCAGCTGCAGATGCCGGCAGTCAGGAGCGTGAGGCTGCGCTTGCTGCAGCGAAGGAACAGAACCAGCAGCTGCAACAGCAGTTTGAAGAACTGCAGTCAGCTGCAGATACCGACAGTCAGGAACATGAGACTGTGCTTGCTTCAGCAAAGGAGCAAAACCAGCAGCTTGAACAACAGCTTGAAGAACTGCAGGCTTCGTTCGGCGAGCAGCAGCAGGCGCTGTTGGCGGTATCCGGAGAGAGCGAAAATGTTGCCGGGGAAGTGCAGTCCCTGCAGCAGGATAACGAGAAACTGCGGACGGAGTTGCGGGAAACTGCACTGTTACTGGACGAGCAGGGAGAAGAGGCCGGTAATCATCTGTCTGCCAGACAGGCGGCCGAAGAAGCCCTGGAGAAACAGCAGGCCGAATGGGAGTCCGAACGTGATGCATTGCAAAAGACGGCAGAGGATGAGCGGTCTGCTGTCGAGACGCTCGGTAAGGAGCTGGAACAGCTTGAGGTAAAGAACCAGCAAGACAAAATCGTTCTTGAGAAAGAGCAGCAGGAGCAGCTTGAAAAGGTCCGGGAACAGGCAGAGCGCCTTGAGTCAGAGAATGTGCAGCTTAGAAAAGAGCAGTCGGCACATGCCGAAGAGCTGGCACTGGCCACGACAGAACAGACGAAACTGCAGCAGTCGCTGAATGAGGCGGCCGAGGAGAACTCGGGTCTGGAAAGCGAGCTTGCTTCACTCAGGGAGCAGGCGACCGGACTGGTGGAGAGCTCGAATGAAGAATTGCAGTTGTTGCAGGGCCAGCTTGAGGAAGAACAACGCCGGGTTGCCGAGTTTGAGCAGGCAGGCAGCGATAAAGAAGTACAGATAAGAGATTTGCAGCAGGAAATCCTGCAGTCCGGAGAAGGGCGGAGCGCCCTGGATCAGGAGCTTGAATCCCTGCGTCAGCAGCATGAAAGCAGTCACGTGCAGCTGGAGCAGCAGGCTGAACGCATCCAGGAGCTGGAGCAGGAACATAACGAATCAATCCAGAAGGCGCATGATGATCTGACGCGCAAGAATGATAACGAAAAGGAGCTGCAGGGACAGATAGACCGGTTGCGCAAGAAGCTGGAGCAGTCGTCTCTTGATCAAAAGAAAGCGCGTGATGGTTCGCAGACGGATGTAGATAATATCCGGGAAGAGCTGCATGCGGAGCGCAAGGCGCGGGATGAAGAACGTGCCGAGATGGCGGGCCGCCAGCGTGAGCTGAAAGAACAGTTAACGGCGATTGCGCTTGAACACGAAGCCAACCTGTCCAACCATTCCGGTGCAATTAAGAAGGCCAAAGATGCCGACCGGGAAGAAGATCAGGAGCGGTTGCGGAAATTAATAGAAGCGCAGAGCCAGTCTGAAGAGCAGCTGCTCTCGTTACAGCAGGAACTGCAGAAGGCGCATGCGGATATTTCCGAGTTGACCCGGACGGAGAAGGACCGCCGGCAGGTCGACATGGATATGATGCAGGAGCAGAACCAGCAGGCTGTATCCACCATTACCCAGCTCGAGTCGCAGCTGAGACAGCTCACGCAGGATCGTGATACGGCGCTCTCCGAGGAGCAGACCTTGCGTGAAAAGATAAATACCTTGCGTGGCGAGGTGGAAGTTACACGCGGCTTGATGAGTGTTGGCAGTGAGGGCCAGGTTGACGATCCAGGGCAGCTGCGTCATGAGTTAAGTGAAAGCAAGAAGAACATTACGATAGCGTTGCGGCTGCGAGCCGAGGCTGAAGCCGCCCGTGACCAGTTGATCGAAGAACGCAACGTCCTGCGCGAGAAGCTGGGTGAGGAAGCAGCATCCGCTGCACCGTTGCGTGTGCTGGCACTCGATGCCGGCAAGCGTGCTGCTGCTGATGCAGAACCGCAAGCGTCAGCAAAGCAATCAGCTCAACCCGCGTCGGTATCTGCTGATAAGAGTGGCGGGCAGCGCCGCTGGTTGGGTGCGGCCATTGGTCTTGGTGTTGTTGGTGCGGTGGCGGTAACTGTCTGGTTGCTGATCGGTGCCGGCAATCCCTTGCCGGGGATCAATGAAACCCCGGCAACGGCAGTAGTTGCGGAGCCTGTTGGCAAAGCCGAAAAGCCGGCGGTGAAAGCTGCACCGGGGTCGCCGGCTGCTCCACCCGTCAAAGCCGCTAAACCGCCCGCCAGGGCGCCTGAGAAGGTGGTTGTGGCGCCGGCTACTCCAGCCGTCAAAGTCGCTACACCGCCCGCCAGGGCGCCTGAGAAAGTGGTTGTGGCGCCTGCCGCTCCGGTAAAGCCTGTTGAAAAACCGGTACCGAAGAAGGTTGCACCGGCACCTGAGCCTGTCCCACCGGCGGCTCCCAGGTCATTTCAGGATAGCCTGCAAGGCGGCGGAAAAGGACCGGTCATGGTCGAGTTGCCGGCCGGCGATTTCCTGATGGGCAGTCCCGGTAACTCGCTGAACTATGATGAAAGTCCGCGCCATAAAGTGACATTGGACGGTTTTTCCATCAGCAAGCATGAAGTGACGTTCACAGAATACGACAAATTTGCCCGCGCCACCGGCCGGCGCTTGCCCAATGACGAGTCGTGGGGACGTGCTGATCGTCCTGCGATCAACGTTTCATGGAATGATGCCCGGGCCTATGCCGAGTGGCTGTCAAAGAAAACCGGGAAGCGTTATCGCCTGCCGACAGAATCTGAATGGGAGTACGCAGCCCGCGCAGGCAGTACTGGAAAAGCGTGGTGGGACAGTAACGCAAAGGTTAAACCGGCAAACTGTTTTAACTGTGGCAGTGAATGGGACGGTAAACGTACTGCGCCGGCCGGCAGTTTCAGTGGCAATGCATTTGGTCTTCAAGACATGGCGGGTAATGCGCAGGAGTGGACAGAAGATTGCTATCACACTGGTTATACCGGGGCACCGGATAACGGTACTGCCTGGCTGACACCGGAGTGTACCCAGCGCGTGGTGCGTGGCGGCAGTTATTCCAATCCACTGGATACACTGCGTAACGCCAAGCGCAGCCAGTACAATCAGGATGCACGGCTTGATAACCTGGGCTTCCGCATCATCCGCAGCCACTGAAGTACTCTCACAGGCCGTGTGAAACGCTCTCCCCGGGTGTTGCTGCGGTTGACAATCACGCAGCAGTAGTTAGTCTGCCCGCATGGCAGCGGTCCTTGGCATTGGCAACGCAACGCTCGATATCATCCATCTGGTTGATCATTATCCGGACGAGAATGACGAGGTCCGCTGTTGCAGTCGACTGCAGCGCTGTGGCGGGAATACTGCCAACACCCTCATTGTACTGAGTCAGCTTGGCGTGGATTGCCGTTGGGCGGGAACGCTGGCGGGTAATGCAGAGGGCAGGCTGGTCGCAGATGGTCTGACCCGTTATGGCATTGATATCAGTGCTGCCGAGTGGGCAGATGCTGGCTGCATGCCGGTGTCATCGGTGATCCTCAGCAAGCAGAGTGGTTCGCGAACTATTACGCATTTCCGTGATTTGCCGGAGTATGGTTTTGCAGCTTTCACGGCGATTGATCTGCAGCCGTTTGACTGGCTGCATTTCGAGGGGAGAAATGTTGCCAACGTCAGGCAAATGCTTGCGGCTGTGCGGCAGGGTTCTCCGCTGTTGCGCTGTTCGCTGGAAGTAGAGAAGCCGCGTGAGGATATTGAATCCCTGTTTCCACTGGTCGATGTGTTGCTGTTTTCAAGACACTATGCCCGCTCTCAGGGATTTTCAGAGCCGCAGGCGCTGCTGCGCTCTGTGCATGCCGTTTGTCCCAGGGTGGACCTTTTTTGTGCCTGGGGTGAGGCCGGCGCAGCGGCGTTGGACAGGGACGGCAGGGAGTACCGGAATGCGGCTGTTACACCTGCGAAGGTCGTGGATACGCTGGGTGCCGGTGATACCTTCAATGCGGGTATCGTCAGTGGTTATCTGGAAGGCATGGATATTGAGGTGTTGCTTGCGCGTGCCTGTCAGCTTGCCGGTAACAAGTGCGGGCAGGAAGGTCTTGACGGTTTAACGTTTTAGTGAATTTGGTTTTTTGGCGAATGACTGATAAAACAACGACACGAACAGTTATCTGCAGGCTGGATGAGTTGCAGGACCCGGACAGTCGCGGCATGACGGTGACGCATGACGGGCAGCTGCAGGATATTTTTATTGTACGACAGGGTGGGCAGGTATTTGGTTATCTGAACAGCTGTCCGCATACGGGCGGTCCGCTCGACTGGGTGCCTGACCAGTTTCTGAATCTTGACAGGGACTATATCCAGTGCGCGACGCATGACGCCCTGTTCCGGTTCAGGGATGGTGAATGTGTCGCGGGTCCCTGCAAGGGAGATCACCTTACCGTAGTGCCTGTTCGCATTGAGGCAGGCGATGTAGTACTGCTGGCAGATGTGCCTGACCTGAGCAATAGCTAGGTCATGGGCGGTATCCGCATCACTGCCCTGTTCCCCCTGTGGGCGTTGCTGGGCGTCTTGCTGGCCTGGCTGGCGCCTGGCTGGCTGGTCCCGCTGAAGACGGCAATTGTGCCGCTGCTGGGGCTGGTCATGTTTGCGATGGGTGTGACGCTGACAGGTGAGGACTTTTTGACCGTGCTGCGTCGTCCTTTTCCGGTTGCACTGGGTGTTGCCCTGCAGTTTCTGCTGATGCCCCTGGTTGCCTGGGGACTTGCAAAGCTGGCAGGGTTGCCGCCGCAATTGGCGATTGGCCTGATCCTGGTCGGTTGCAGTCCGGGAGGCACGGCCTCGAACGTGATCTGCTATCTGGCAAAAGGTGATGTTGCCTTGTCCATCACCCTGACGACTGTGTCAACGCTGCTGGCAATTGTGGCAACGCCGCTGCTGACATTATTGTACGCTGGCGAGACAGTGCCGGTGCCAGCAACCGGGATGTTGCTTACGATTCTGAAGGTGATTCTTATTCCGGTGCTGCTGGGTGTTCTGGTTAATCATTTCTTTCATCGACCGCTGGCGGCCGTACGCGATTTTTTTCCGGTTGTCTCTGTGGCAGCTATCGTTTTGATTATTGCCATTATTGTCGCGCTCAATCACGCGCAGCTGGAAAGCCTTGTCCCGGGTATTGCGCTGGTGGTGGTGTTGCACAACCTGATCGGTATGGCCGGTGGCTACTGGGTGCCACGCTGGCTGGGTCGGGACGTGCGTGAATGCCGGACGCTGGCGATAGAAGTGGGTATGCAGAATTCAGGTCTGGCTGTAGCGCTGGCGGTAAAATATTTTTCCGCTACGGCAGCCTTGCCCGGTGCCCTGTTCAGTATCTGGCATAACCTGTCCGGAGCGTTACTGGCCGGGCTGTGGAGCCGTCGAAGACCGGCGCAATGAGCGTGCGGTACCGGCGCAGGAGTACAGGGAGGGGTTTGCTTTAGAGGTCCTTGAGCAGTTCCTGTATTAACGACATGTAGGCGTCACAGGGTGCGGCTTCTGCGGCCGTTGCATCCGTCTGTACTGTTTGCAGTGCAGTGTTGCATTCGGGCAGTCCGGCAAACTCGTCCAGCCTGGTTACACCGGTATTTTCCGTTACAATGTTGCCTGTAGAGATGTCGTAGATAACCGCCATAATAAACCTCCTGCAAGTGCCATACAGGGGTTATCGGCAGCAGGAGAGTGCGGTTGAGTGTGATTTTAATGCTGTTCTGTTGTTTCTGTGGCGGGAGTTTCCCGTGTGCGGTTATTCAAGCTCATCCAGCGGGTTGATGTGGTCATTGGGCGAGGTCAGTTCGAGATCAACCCCGTAGTCATCCTTCTGAATGTCGAGTGAGCCCGACCAGTCTTCCGGGGGTTCGATGGTGATGATTTCCATCTCTTCCCATGAATCAAAGTCCAGTTCTTCAACAGCACCGTCAAAGTGCTGGATTTCCATGGTGGCCACATCACTGTCTAATGCAACAATTTCGAATTTGTCGCCATTGATGGATTTGTACCAGTCACCAATACGTGGTTGATATTTGTTTGCCATAACCAGTATCTCCGTTGATTCGATTGTTTCCATAAACGCGTCGGCAGGTTGCTACCAGTTTCCGATTCGGTAGTTTCGAATGTCTGTTAGGTATTTATAAAACTTGTGGTGGTGATTGGCAAGCAGTTCAGGATTGACTTATTGTCAAGGGTGTCAGGCGTTATGACATATCAGCGACGGGGAACTGTTTTGGTGACTTCTTGCATTTGTACCGGCTCCATTTATGCGTCGTGCATGACTGAATCTCAGGCTAATTTTTGGAAAATGCTATAACCGCTTGCAATAAAAAATAAAAGCGGGTCTCGCCTGTGTCCGGTGCATGAATGTACCTGTGGACTGCGATGTGCCCGGTCAGCGTGCCTCGACTATGGACTGAAGGAATAAATAGATAATAAATTCAATTAATTGCTTTTGGATGATGCGCGATGGATGTCATTCCTGCTGTTTTTATCGGGCGTACAGGCATGACTGTTTTTTACCCTGCCGGGTGCTGAAAGTTCGGTCCTGTT
>DAOVVG010000181.1 GCA_030632175.1 Gammaproteobacteria bacterium | reverse complement strand
TGATATATTCACGTGTTAAATCCCGATTATGAAAGTACCGATCAACAGGGTATAGATTACCATCAGTGCCAGGAACACCAGCGGTGGATAAAAAAAGTACTTCGACAGCCGGTAGCGGTTGAGCAGGCGCGCTGTCACGAGGGCCGCGAGTACGCCGAACAGCGCGGCGACCAGCAGGGGAGGCAAGTAGATACCACCGATGGTGAATTCCTGGGGGGTTGGCATCATGTGAACCCTGTTAAGCGCATCATCGTAATAATAACTCCGCAAGCAGCGCTGTCCCCGGCGCGATTATGATAGATCGCGCCGGGGACGACGCTCTTACCGGCGGATTGACTCCTCATGCAAACCGTTCCTCACGCCAGCGGGCCCAGTCAATGCCCCCGGTGCTGCCGGCATAGTCGACCAGTGCTTCTGACACGCCCCGGTATGCGCCCAGCAGGCGGTAGAAGTTTTCTTCATCCCGGTCACCGAGCTGCCCATCGGGAGTCTTGTCCAGGGTATCCCGCGTGCGTGCCTCGAGGTGCTTCATGATCTCGTTCAGTCTCGTACGAAATATTGCCTGCTCACCGGCAGCCGGGTCCTGTGATAGTCGCTGAAAGGTTTGCTGCACCCGCAGGCGCCAGGCACGGAAGTCCGCGAGCAGTTCCTTTACCAGCTGCTGTGCCTGCGGATTGCCGCGTGCC
This sequence comes from Gammaproteobacteria bacterium, assembly GCA_030632175.1. Classification (GTDB taxonomy): domain Bacteria; phylum Pseudomonadota; class Gammaproteobacteria; order UBA9214; family UBA9214; genus UBA9214. Next base: position 4,627 of record DAOVVG010000181.1, on the reverse strand, counting down.
TCGTCCAGTTCCTGCATGCGGTAGGTGAGTACCTGCAGGCTGGTTACCAGTGACTGTACCTGCTCCGGGGAGGTGCCGGGCAGCGTACTGGTGTCGATGTGTGGGGCCCAGGTCCCGATTTTTTGCGGCAGAGTTGCCAGTTCACGGGCATGAAAGGCCTGTTTCCATTGCTCGAGATGTGACGGTGCGTACCCGGGATCCTGGAGCGTGATGGATATCAGGTATTCGTTGCTGCGAAAAAAGCGGCCGAGCAGTCGCAGGACTGCGCGCTCCGGGCGTGGAGAAAAGGGAATGTAGGCGGTGGCAGCGATGATCAGGAAGACGGTGGGAAACATCAGCGCGGTATTGGCGACGCTGAGGAAACTGTAGGTCTGTTCGTTGGAAATGCCGGCGATGACGACGAACATGGCCAGCCCGAATGCCCTGCCCAGCATCTGCCGGGGCGCGGCGAACAGGTAGCAGATGGTGAAGGTCGCCGCAAAGATCATCAGGCCGAGGCCGGTGAAGCTCGACAGCTTTGGCATCACGAAGATGTACAGGGAACCGGCAAACAACACGCTGGTCATGACCGGCTTGAACAGTTGCCAGACCGATACCTGAGGCATGGTCACCAGGGCCATGCCGATGGGTACGGCCATCGATACCACCCCGGCTCCGCCCGGTATGCCGTTGACGTAGATTAGGGTGAGCCAGGCAAGCCACAGGATCAACATGACCCGGAAAGCAGCCATGATGCGGTCGGGGTCAGGCACGAACGGGGCAGGCGGCGGGGCAGCGGCGTCGGGCACGGCAATGGACTGGCCGAAACCCTTGAGGTCACTGACACTGTTAAACAGGGACCGGGTCAGTATCTCAAGGCGTTGCAGCTGCTTTCGGCCGATCGCCAGTGCCGCCTTGTGAAAGTGTGGCAGGGCACGCGCCGCCTCTTCATCCAGCGCGAGTTCGATCGCTGTTGGCTGCTGTGCGGGCCTCTGATTGGCGAGCATGTGTTCGATCTGTCCGAGCCGCAGGTCGAGTTCACCGCCAAATGCCGCCAGGTTGGGTAGCAGGCGTTGCACATCCAGCGCCTGCAGCCCGGCGAAACTGTCGTGCCAGCGTTCCAGGGTCTCACCGAGCGCCACTACCTGGCCCTGGTAACGTCGCCACGCTTGCCGCCGCTCATGGACTTCGTAGCTGTCACCTTGCGCCGCACCCAGAAGCTGGCTGAAGCGCGCCTGTTCCTGGATCGCCTGTGCCTTGAGCGACTGTGCCTTTCCGATATCTCCCGTGCCATTCATCAGGTCAAGGTAGGCCCGGTACAGCTGATGCTGGGTCGCAGCCAGTTTGCCGACAGCGGCCTCGAAGCCGGCGCGGCTGCTGCTGGGCCAGAGAAAAATCGCGACCAGGCTGTAGACCAGGATGCCCAGTCCGGTTTCCTGAGCGCGCAGTATCGCGGTATCGAAGGCGTTGACCGGATCGGGGCCGCCGTCCATGCAGATGATTGCGCACACAAACGCGCTGACATGCCAGAAGTACTGGCGCTTCGTTCCGGCCATCATATAAGTGCACAGGCCGATCCAGATGGAGAGAAATAGGATGAACGGCCAGCGGTCCTGGGCGAACAGGGCGATGAGGGTCAGTGCGACGCCCATTCCCATCAGCGTGCCGATCATGCGCAGGGCGGCCTTGTTGAATGATTGCCCGATGGTTGCCAGGCTGATCATGGCCACCGCGAACCCCGCCCAGTAGGGCCGGTCCCAGTCCATCGACAGGGCGATGCCGTAGGCGAGGGTCATCGCCAGGGCAGTCTTGATTGATTCCCTGGTCTTTCTGGAGAGGTTCACAGTGCTTCCTTTTCAGCTATCAGGTTTCGCATTCAGGACACATTACTTGTGAAGGTCTTTGTTTCGGGGTGCCTTGTTGCTCGCCGCAAATGCAGCCACCAGCGGGTTCGCGCTAATACCGTGGGCAATAATGCTGAGGATGATGGTGCACACCACGGTCATGGCAATCAGATCAGCGTTTGGCAGCTTGCTGTCCAGCACAATGACAGCGAACACGATACTCGCCAGTCCGCGCGGACCAAACCAGCCGATAAACAGTTTTCCCTCGGTTTTGATGCCGCTACCGATGAGTACCAGGAACACCGGCAGCATGCGTATCACTGTCAGACTCAATGCAGCATAGAGCAGAATAGTCCAGCTGAAGTGGCCGATCGCCTGACCCACGACCGCCGAGCCGAAAATCACCCAGGTAATCAGTGCCAGTGTATCGCCGGTGCCTTCAGCGGCGAGCAGAAACTCATCGCGCTCGGTTTTGGCGAGGGCGCCGAACAGCAGGCCACCCGAGAAGGCCGCGATAAAACCGCTGCCACCCAGTAGTTGTGCCACTGCAAAACAGCTCAGTGCCAGTGCTACCACCGGGACCTGGATCCAGGTGGGCGTCAGCCACTTGCGGTGCAGGGCGGTTTTCAACAGTTTGGCTGCAGCAAGCGTCAGCAGCAGCCCAACGGCAAGACCGATACCGATTTCCTCGACCACCAGTTTAATGGCAAGCGTCCAGGGTCCTGCATCACCGGCCTTGTCCAGCGCCAGTGCCAGAAACACAAACAGGATCGGCACGCAGATGCCGTCATTCAAACCGCTTTCCACATTCAGCCCCTGGCGAATTTCGTCAGGCACGGACTCGTTGGTGACGACTGCTTTGCCCAGCGCCGCATCGGTCGGTGCGAGCATGGTTGCCAGCAGGGCAATGGCGAACAGCGACAGTCCATCAATGAGCAGCACGCCGACCCCGAAACCGAGCAGGATAGTCAACGGCAGACCGATCAACAGTAACCGCGCCGGCAGTCCGGCGGTTTTTTTCAACACGCTCATGTCGGCACCGGCGGCATCCGTGAACAGCACCATGGCGAGTGTCACCTCGGCAAGACTGCGGATGGTTTCCCCGTCCGTTTCCCAGGACAGCAGGTCAAGACCGAGGGGGCCGACCAGCAAACCGAAACAGGTGAATACAATCGGGCCGCTGATCCAGGTGCGCTCGACGGCACCGGCAACCGAACTGTATAGAAGAACAAACAGGGCGATGAGGGCCAGGGTTTCATACATGATGTCTGTCCTTCATTTGTAGGGTCGAATTTATTCGACCAGTAGTACCATTACTGTTGAACCGGATTGGCAACGGTATCCGCCCGGATCAACCCCTTTTCCTGTGCCACCTTGCGTATCTGCTGCACCAGTTTTTCTGATGCCTTGCCGTCCACCTTCAGCCCCTGTGTCTGCTGGAAGTCCATGATGGCCTTGCGCGTATTGGTACCGATAACCCCGTCGATATCCCCGATATCGTAACCGAGCCCCAGCAGTGCCTCCTGGGTTTCAAACTTGAGGCGTACTGCCTGCCTTTCCGCCTCATAGCCAATGAATCCTTCCCCGTAGGTTGCCGAATGTGGCAATTCCCCGGGTTTCAGTGGCTGCACAGGGTGATCATTCAGCAGCATGCCATGAATAGCCCGCGCAAGGTCGCGGTGGTCCTGTGCCGAATTTTTGCGCAATACGTTGGAGAGCACGGTGACCATATAATGCAGCCGGTTTTGCCCGGCCGGTGTCTCGATGATGGCCAGCGAGTTCATGAAGTTGCGCTTGTTGCCATGATACTTCTTGCAGACAAAACCTTCTTCCGGCTCACAGCTGTACAGCGAACCCGACTTGAAGTAAACCGCCGAGGGTCTTAATACACCGGACGATCCGTAGCGAATGCGCCGTTCCGTGATATACAGCAGCCGCTTGATCTCGAGACTGGAAAATGCATCCACCAGTTTTCCCTGTTCCATCTTGACCGAGTATTCCATCAACGCGCGTGGCGTGGCGTAGCTGTTGGTTCCGGGAACCCGCTTCTTGCCGCCGTTAGTGAAAAAACTGCCCTGGCGAATCATGCCAAGATCGAGACCGTTACGGGTGACCGGGGACTGTATCGCCGCTTCGAAAATTTCTCCCAGTTCCTTGCGTGGCGTCTCTTTGAAAAAACGCGCCTCTTCTTCCGGTGAAACCGGGTAGGCCTTGCCGTAATGCTTCAGCAGGATCAAATGCTTTTGAACCATGCCGGCAGCGGAGTTGGAGCTGGGTGACATCATCCAGTCAAGATAAACATACAGCGAAGCGCGATCGCCCGGTTCAATCGGCCGCCGGGTGATCTCGCCCGTCTCCTTGTTCCATAAACGCACCGTATGGTGATCGTACTTGCTGAAATCATCAGCGGTGATCATCGCCTCACGCAACACCCGGCGGCGTGCCTCGATATCATCGGGGTAGATGTCGGCGAGGGCCTGGAAGATCCCGAGCGCGACAAGGATCTTTCCCACACTTCCCGGATTCTGATGCTGGTTGCCGTTCCACTCCGCGTAGCGGGGATGATCCGGGTCGGAAAGATCCAGCAACGCGATGCCATAACGATCCACTTCGCTGCCGAGCATCTTTTTTACCTGCTTGGTCAGTACCGGGTCAGCTTTCGGCAAGCGGAAATCCGGTTGATTGAGCAGTCCCAGGTTGACCTTGCTCAAGGGCAGTAACTCGCCAGAAGGGCGCTTCTTCCCCGGTTTCTTGCCTTCCTGCACCAGCCGCTGTGCCTCCAGCCGGCCAATGCCGGTGCTCTC
>DAOVVG010000125.1 GCA_030632175.1 Gammaproteobacteria bacterium | reverse complement strand
TTCGACTTCCGGCACCTGAAAATAGGGCGCCTGCTTGAAACCAAATGCGCCGGCAATCAGGTTCGACGGGAAGGTCTCCACGCCATTATTCAACGACATGGCACTGTCATTATAGAACTGCCGGGAAAACGAAATCTTGTTTTCGGTGGCGCTCAGTTCTTCCATCAGGCGAGATACATTCTCGTTGGCCTTGAGATCGGGATAGTTCTCCATCAGCGCAAACAATTTGCCCATGGCGCTGCCCAGAATACCTTCAGCGGCAATGGCCGCCTCGGGATCAGCAGCGCCTGCCGCCTGGTTGCGTGCCTGGATAACCTTCTCCAGCGTCTCCTGCTCGTAGGACATGTAGTCCTTGACGACTTCAACAAGGTTGGGGATCAGGTCATGACGACGCTTTAGCTGCACATCAATCTGGCGCCAGGCATTCTTGACCTGATTGCGCAGGTTGACCAGCCGGTTGTAAAGCGACACACCCCACAGCGGGATACCAATAATGAGTACCACAATAACCCAGCCAAATATTTCCATATTCAAACCCCTTGTCTGTAGGATGGGTAAAGGAACGCAGTGACGTACCCATCAAGTACAACACTCTGGTCCGATGGGTACGCTACGCTTTACCCATCCTACGTCTCACGCGCAATTGCACGATAACCGATATCCGTACGGTAATACATATCCGGCCAATGAATACTCTGAACACAGGCATAGGAACGCTGTTGCGCAGCGGCGATGCTGTCACCCAGCGCACAGACACACAGGACGCGGCCACCACTGGTGACAGTCACGCCATCCTGCTGTTTGGTCCCGGCGTGAAACACCTTGCAATCCGCGCCTTCAGCTTCGTCAAGGCCGCTGATTACATCCCCTGTGCGATAGCCATCCGGGTAGCCCCCGGCAGCCAGCACCACGCCCAGGGCCGGACGTGTATCCCATTCTGCCGTCACTGTATCCAGTTGGCCATCCAGCGCCGCCTCACATAAATCAACCAGGTCCGAGCGCAAGCGCAACAGCACAGGCTGCGTCTCGGGATCACCAAAGCGCACGTTAAACTCGAGCACTCCGGGGGTACCGTCGGCTGCGACCATCAGTCCGGCATACAGAAAACCTGTAAAGGCATTTCCTTCAGCCTGCATGCCGTTCACTGTCGGCAGGATCACCTCGTTCATCACCCGCTCGTGAATCTCCGGCGTGACTACCGGGGCCGGCGAATACGCACCCATCCCGCCGGTATTCGGACCGGTGTCGCCATTATCACGCGCCTTGTGATCCTGTGAAGTGGCCAGTGGCAGGCAATGGCTGCCATCAACCATCACAATGAAACTGGCTTCCTCACCTTGCAGATACTCTTCTACAACGACACGGCTTCCGGCCTCACCAAAGGTGTTACCACTGAGCATTTCTGTAACCGCCGTTATGGCCTCGGCCTCCGTCTGCGCCAGAATGACGCCCTTGCCGGCGGCAAGGCCATCCGCCTTGATGACTATCGGGGCACCCTGCTCGCGTATATAGGCAGTCGCTGCATCCGTATCGGTAAAGACCGCATAGGCAGCCGTGGGAATGTTATGTCGCTGCAGAAAATCCTTGGCGAAGGTCTTGGAACCCTCCAGCTGTGCGGCGCCTGCCGACGGGCCAAAACAACGCAGGCCAGTCGCAGTAAAACGGTCCACAATACCGGCCACCAGTGGTAATTCCGGTCCAACAATGGTCAGACCAATGTTGTTGCGCTGCGCAAAAGCAAGCAATCCGTCAATGTCACACGCATCAATGTCAACATTCTCGATACCGGGCTCCAGTGCAGTACCGGCATTACCCGGTGCTACATATACGGTATCCGCCCGGGAGGACTGCGCCGCTTTCCACGCAAGGGCATGTTCCCGGCCACCACCACCAACGATCAGAATATTCATTGTCGTTCCCTGGAATTAGAGTGCAGACTTGATCGGCGCCGCAAAATCTAAATTACGCTGCCGCTCGCAACCGGTTAATCAGTGGCGAAAGTGTCGCATCCCGGTAAATACCATCGCGATATCATGCTCGTCCGCCGCGGCAATCACCTCGTCATCGCGCATGGAACCACCGGGTTCGATGACCGCCACAACGCCCGCCTCGGCCGCCTGATCAATGCCGTCTCGAAACGGGAAGAAAGCATCCGAAGCCATCACGGAGCCCTTCACTGCAAGTCCCTCGTCGGCGGCCTTGAGTGCCGCAACCTTTGCGCTATAGACGCGACTCATCTGACCGGCACCGACACCAATGGTCATGCCGTCCTTGCAGTAGACAATGGCATTGGATTTAACAAACTTGCCGATACGCCAGGCAAACAGCAGGTCTTGCAGTTCCTGTGCCGTGGGTACACGTTTTGTAACCACCTTGAGGTCTACCACCGTGATACTGCCCAGGTCACGATCCTGCACCAGCAGGCCGCCGTTAACCCGCTTGAAGTCGAGCGTCGCCGCAGGCTCATCGGTCCAGTTACCACACTCCAGTACACGGACATTCTTCTTGGTTGCCAGCACCGGTAATGCGGCCGGCTCTATCTCTGGTGCAATAATCACCTCGACAAACTGTCGTTCAATAATGGCACTGGCCGTCGCCTCGTCCAGCGGTCGATTAAAGGCAATAATGCCACCGAACGCCGATGTCGGATCGGTCCGAAAAGCACGGTCATAGGCCTCCAGCTGGCTTGCACCCAGCGCCACCCCACAGGGGTTGGCGTGCTTTACAATCACACAGGCCGGCGCTTCCGGGAAGGACTTCACACATTCCAGCGCGGCATCGGTATCGGCAACGTTGTTATAGGACAATTCCTTGCCCTGTATTTGCCGGGCAGTCGCCACCGAGGCTTCCGCCGGTTCATGCTCCACAAAAAATGCCGCCCGCTGGTGGGGATTCTCGCCATAACGCATGGTCTGCACCTGCCGGTATTGCAAATTAATAGTGCGTGAGAAATCTGCCTGCTCACCGGACAAACTGACCGCACCGAGATAGTTGGCAATGGCGCCGTCGTAACGCGCGGTATGTTCGAAGGTTTTCACCGCCAGCGAATAGCGCGTTTCTGCCGAGGTTTGATTATCATGTTGCTGCATCTCTGCCAGTACCGGCTCATAGTCAGCACTGTCGACAACGACTGTGACAGCAGCGTGATTCTTTGCTGCCGCACGCAACATGGTCGGCCCGCCAATATCAATGTTCTCGATTGCCATTGACAGATCACAGTCCGCACGTGCCACCGTCTGTTCAAACGGATACAGATTAACCACCACCAGGTCTATCGGGAGAATAGCGTTCGCCTCCATAACCGCTTCATCGACACCCCGGCGCGCAAGGATGCCACCGTGGATCTTTGGATGCAGGGTCTTGACGCGTCCGTCCATCATCTCGGGAAAACCGGTAAAATCGGAAACCTCAATCACAGGAATGCCTGCTTCAGCCAGCAGTTTTGCGGTACCCCCGGTTGAGAGTATTTCTACGCCCAGCGCATGCAATTCACGGGCAAAATCGGCAATGCCGGATTTATCAGAAACACTGATCAGTGCACGTTGTATGTTATTCATAGAATCCTTCGGTATACAAACATTGTGTAGGAGCGGACCTCGTCCGCGATCGGGTTTTTAAAAAATCGCGGACGAGGTCCGCTCCTACAAGAACCTTAATAGAGCAATTGTTTCAGAATCCGTACAACTTCAATTTCTTCCGCAGCGTGCCGCGACTCACACCCAGCATCTCGGCCGCGTCAGTCTGGTTCCCTTCTACGTGCTTCATCACAACATCCAGAATAGCGGGCTCAACTTCACTAAGCACCACACGATATAAATCGGTCACATCATGACCGTTCATATCACCCAGATACAACTCAATGGCAGAGGTGACACTGCGCCGGATCGGCTGCTTGCGGCGTTCACGCCGTGTTGGGACGTTCATGCTGCCTGCACCTGCTGTTCCATCAGGCGACTGAAAAAATCCCCTACATAGTTCAGCTGTGCCTCAGCCGTTTCAAGCCGGTTGATGTGCTGTCGGAAAGTATTTCCGTCACGCTGGCGCTTGCTATACCAGGCAATGTGCTTGCGCGCGACGCGCACACCGGTGTACTCACCGTAAAACTCATAAAGTTTACGCAAATGCCCGGACAGTATGTTACATATCTCGGCAGGCGTCGGCTCCGGCAAATGTTCACCGGTCGCCATAAAATGGGCAATTTCACGAAAGATCCAGGGACGTCCCTGGGCAGCCCGGCCAATCATGATGGCATCGGCACCGGTCTGTTGTAATACGGCAAGCGCCTTTTCAGGGGTGGTGATATCGCCATTGGCAATCACCGGGATAGAAATCGCAGATTTGATGGTCCGCACCGTGTCATGCTCGGCTTCGCCCCGGTAAGCGCAGGCCCGGGTACGACCATGCACTGACAATGCGCGAATACCGGCCTGCTCTGCAACCCTGGCGACCGCAAGGCCGTTTTTGTGCTCGGGGTCCCAGCCAGTACGGATTTTCAGCGTCACCGGTACATCTACGGCAGCAACAACCGCGTCCAGTATCCGGCCAACCAGGGCTTCATCCTGCAGCAGGGCAGACCCGGCCATCAGGTTACAGACCTTCTTTGCCGGGCAACCCATGTTGATATCAATGATCTGTGCCCCATGCTCGACATTGAAACGGGCTGCTTCCGCCATCATGAGCGGATCAGCACCGGCTATCTGAACGGCAATAGGCGCGCTCTCACCGGCATGGTCTATACGCCGGCGGGTCTTCTCACTGCCCCATAACAGGGCATTGGAGGACACCATCTCGGACACCGCCAGGCCAGCCCCCTGCGCACGACACAGCTGCCGGAACGGGCGATCGGTAACACCGGCCATGGGCGCCAGTACCAGATTATTCGGAAGTTTGTATGATCCTATATTCACCGGATTTATTACGAGTCTTTTAAGATACCGGAACTGCAGGACGGAAGATGATACGCGTATCCGTCATCGGGATAAAGCATGAAAATCGACTGCCGCCAGGGCGGGCCTCAAGTGCCCGCCGGGCCGGGGAATTTACAGAAATGCAAACTGAAAAGAGACCACCTCGTCGCCGGGGTCAATAACCTCCAGCACCACCTGTACCGGCAACTCCGCTGCCATCCCGGCAGCCAGGTCAACACCGGCAGCCAGGTATTCCGGGGGACTGAAACGCCGCACGGCGATGGCGCTGCCGGACTTGTCAGTGAAGCTGACTTCAAGCACAGGATATGGCTGGACAAATTCAGCGCGATTCTGAAAAGCCACGTTCACCAACAGCACATCCTCAATCGCAGGATGTTTGCGCACATCGCGGTTAATAATATCAATACGGGATACGTCTGCACGTAACGGCATTTCACAATGAACAATGAGGCATCCACGTTCCAGCATCGGGCGCCAACGTTCATCAGCCGCCAGTTCAGCGCGGTTGAAGTACACCCATTGCAGACCCAGCAACAGCAGCAGGAAACCAATTCCCGCCCCGCTACCAATGTCTGCCAACGATATCGTGTGCTGCTGCTGCCAGCTATCAGGCAATGGCCGCGCCGGGTGCAGTGGCATGCTGGCCGGTTGCCCGCCGGGTGTCGCAGATGATGGCGCCGGGGCAGCCGCAGCCTCGTTTGCCGCGTGCTTTTCGCTGCTAGCGGATGCACACTGCAGTTCCAGTGCTTCACGGGCGATCTCGAGATCGTCATACAGGTAATCGACTGCAGGATAGACCTGCCGGCATTCACCGCAACGCGTCTGACCACCGGCTTTACCCAGATGACCGGCTGTCACCTGGTACAGCGCGAAACAGTTGGGACAGAAGGTGTACATGGGGAGAGTGTACCCGTTTGCGTAACGGAAAGTGAACCACCTAATCTGTAGGATGGGTAAAGCGCAGCGTACCCATCATTTCCCGCGCACCTGATTGATGGGTACGGTCGCTCTCGCACATCCCTGTGCTTCACGACACTCGTACGTCCTGTCCATCGTCACTTCATTCCTTTACCCATCCTGCAATGTTACGACTTTGTATACCGTCTCATACCCTCCAGCAACACCCACTCTTCCTGATGAACCGGCTCACAGAGATCGAAGGCTTCCCGGTAAGCCGCCATCACTGCCTCGGCCTGTTCCGCCAGTATCCCGGTCAGAATAATCCTCCCTCCCGGCATTAGCCGCCTGGAAAAATCATCGGCAAGTTCAATGAGCGGGTTCGCCAGGATGTTGGCAATTAACAGATCAACCGCCTGAAACTCCAGCCTGTCAGGATGCAGTACCTCTATCGCACTGCCACAATCATTGCGGCGGGCATTTTCCTCTGTTGCCAGCAACGCCTGCGGGTCAATATCGACAGCCGTCACATCTGCTGCACCCAGTTTGTGTGCCGCAATTGCCAGAATGCCGGAACCGCAGCCGTAGTCGAGTACCCGTTGATCCAGCGGCGGGTTCCTGCCCAGCCAGTGCAGACACATGGCTGTAGTTGCATGGGTGCCGGTCCCGAACGCCATACCGGGATCCATGTGCACAACAACCGCACCGGATTCCTGCGGCGACTCGCCGACCGGGCATACCCACAGACGCTCACCAAACTGCATCGCGCCAAAGGTATCTCGCCAGGTATTCGACCAGTCACGGTCTACCAGGGGTTCAGAGAAAAGATCGGGTACCGGTATATCCAGAACGGACTGCAATTGCTGTTTGAGTTCAGCGGCATCCTGTGCCGCATCACACAGGGCAATGATTCTGGTGTTTGACCACAGCGGTGTTTCCCCCGGAGCCGGCTCCAGCAAAGGTTCATCACCTGCATCCAGCACCGTCACCGACAAGGCCCCGATGGCACTAAAGGCCTCCGAGATCATTTCAACCTGATCACCAGGCACTTCAACAGAAATCTGCAGCCAGGCCATGATTTAGTACACAGTTTGAACAACCTGTAGGAGCGGACCGTGTCCGCGATGGTTTTTATACACCGCAATCGCGGACACGGTCCGCTCCTACAAACCCAGCTTCTTCTCCAGGTAATGAATATCCGTTCCACCGGCTATAAAAGCAGCATCTGCCATGATGTCTTTCTGCAATTCGACATTTGATTTTATGCCGTCGATAACAATCTCGTTTAATGCCACCCGCATACGCGCGAGCGCGGA
>DAOVVG010000164.1 GCA_030632175.1 Gammaproteobacteria bacterium | reverse complement strand
GGCGCCAACCGGTGGTTCCGTGATCCTGGCGGCCATCATGCTGAAGATCGGGGGTTACGGTTTTCTGCGGTTCAGCCTGCCGATTACCCCGGATGCCAGTCATTCACTGATGTGGCTGATTGTGCTGATGTCGCTGGTGGCGGTGGTCTATATCGGCTTTGTCGCGCTGGTGCAGCAGGATATGAAGAAGCTGATTGCCTATTCATCCATTGCACACATGGGCTTCGTCACACTGGGTATCTTTCTGGTGTTTGCGCTGATGGATAACAACGGCTCACTGCAGGGTGCATCGCTGGGTATGGAGGGCGGGATCATTCAGATGGTGTCGCACGGTTTTATCTCCGGCGCATTGTTCCTGTGTGTGGGCGTGCTCTATGACCGCATGCACAGCCGACAGATCGGTGACTATGGCGGTGTGGTGAACACCATGCCGGTGTTTGCCGTATTCATGGTGTTTTTTGCCATGGCGAACTCGGGCCTGCCGGGCACTTCCGGTTTTGTTGGTGAGTTCATGGTGATCCTCGCCAGCTTCAAGGCAAACTTCTGGTTTGCCTTCCTCGCCGCGACCACGCTGATTCTGGGCGCTGCCTACAGCCTGTGGATGGTCAAGCGGGTGATCTTCGGTGATATCGCTAATGACAATGTGAAGGAACTTGAAGATGTGAATGCACGGGAGTTTGTCATCCTGGCCACACTGGCGGTCGCGGTACTGGTGTTCGGGCTCTGGCCTGAACCGCTGATTGAAGTCATGCACGCCAGCGTGGATAACCTGCTGGTGCATGTGTCCGTTTCCAAGCTGCCGGTACAGGAGACCGGTGTTGCGCTGCTGAATGCAGTGCAGCCCTGAGGCCACAACGATGAATATTCCATTGTCTGAATTCACACTGCTGCTGCCAGAGATCTTTGTGTTGTCCATGGCCTGCATCGTGCTGGTCGTGGAAGCCTTTGTTGGCGAGCGGTTGCGCAATATCAGTTATGTACTGTCTCAGCTGACGCTGCTGGTGGCGGCAATGCTGACCTGGAACATGCTGGATACCGAACCGGCTGTGGTGCTCGGCGGTACTTTTATTCACGACCCGATGGCGGCACTGCTGAAAACCAGTATCTTCCTGATTACGGTTGGTGCGTTCGTGTATGCGCGCAGCTTTCACACGACGAAAGGTGCATTACGCGGCGAGTACTACGTGCTGGGCCTGTTTGCCGTGCTGGGTACCATGGTGATGGTCTCGGCGCACAGTCTGCTGACCATCTATCTCGGGCTGGAACTGCTGTCGCTGTCGTTGTATGCAATGGTTGCCTTTGACCGTGATTCGTCAGTGGCCTCGGAAGCGGCCATGAAATATTTTGTACTGGGTGCACTGGCGTCCGGCATGTTGTTATATGGCATGTCGATGATGTATGGCGCCACCGGCAGTCTGGATCTGGGCGAGATCGCACAGGCGCTCTCCGGGCCTGGCCAGAACAGCATGATCCTGATCTTTGGCCTGTGCTTTATCGTCGTCGGGCTGGCCTTCAAGTTCGGTGCCGTACCGTTTCACATGTGGGTGCCGGATGTCTATGACGGTGCACCCACGGCCGTTACCCTGTTTATCGGCAGCGCCCCCAAGATCGCAGCCTTTGCCATGGCCATGCGCCTGCTGGTGGAGTCCATGGGCAGTCTGTCGGTTGACTGGCAGGGCATGCTGGTCATTCTGTCGGTATTGTCGCTGGCACTGGGTAACGTCATTGCCATCGCACAGACCAACATCAAGCGTATGCTGGCGTACTCAACTATTTCCCATGTTGGCTTCCTGCTGCTTGGGCTGCTGGCCGGTACCACGGAAGGATATTCCGCAGCCATGTTCTATGCGATTACCTACGCACTGATGGCCATTGGCGGTTTCGGCATGATAATTTTGATCAGTCGTGCCGGCTACGAGGCAAACCAGCTGGATGACTTCAAGGGTTTGAATGACCGCAGTCCGTGGTTTGCCTTCATGATGCTGATTCTGATGTTCTCCATGGCCGGGGTCCCGCCGACCGTTGGTTTTTATGCGAAGCTGTCCGTGTTACAGGCAATTATCCATGTCGACATGGTTTGGCTGGCGCTGGTCGCCGTGTTCTTCTCTATAATCGGTGCGTTCTACTATATTCGCCTGGTCAAGCTGATGTACTTCGATAAACCGGAAACGCAGGAGCCGTTGGTTGTCAGTGCCGATATGCAGATGGCCATCAGCTTTAACGGCCTGCTGGTACTGGGTCTGGGTCTGTTCCCGGGCGGACTGCTGGCACTGTGCGCCAGCGTACTTGCCTGACGGATTGTCAGTGACCACACAAACTGCGGTCTGGCTGTTGCTGGGGCTGGCCGTTATCGCGGCAAACCTGCCATGGCTGAGTGATCGCCTGTTCTTTATTCGTACGCCCGTCTCGGGCAAAAAGACTATCTGGTTCCGTTTGCTGGAATGGCTGCTGTTGTATTTCCTGGCGGGCGGGATTGCCTTTGGGGTTGAGAAAAAGGCGGCTGGCAATATCTTTCCGCAGGACTGGGAGTTCTACGCCGTTACCTTGTGCCTGTTCGTGATCTTTGCACTGCCGGGGTTCATCTACCACGTTGAGTTAAAGCACCAGCTTGCCCGGTCAAGGCGACGCGCCGCCTGATTCTGCAGCGGTTTACACCCGGGGAGGGCTTTGCATGAAACTTATTTTTCATTGGCCTTGATTCAGGCTTGAATTACCGCACTGCACTCGCTACACTCCTCGGCCGTTGATGCGGGGTGGAGCAGTCTGGCAGCTCGTCGGGCTCATAACCCGAAGGTCGTAGGTTCAAATCCTACCCCCGCTACCATTTTTTCTTTCGACACCTGCTCTGTCGGAAATCCCCGGTTTTGCGTACCCGATCCAGCTGCGACGGACAGCGCAACACCCCTGTATTATATTTTCCAATACCTTTGCAAGCCGGGACTTGTCCTGCCGGTTCTCTCAGGGTGTAATTCAGTTTGTCACTGCCCGCACTGTCTCGATCTGTAAAATCTCCAATACTGCGGGTGCGATCAGCTAGCAGGCGGCCCGGAAGCTGTCTTGACGCCTGATAAGCCGCCCTGGAGCGGGACACGAGTCCGCTGAAGGTGTCAGTTATATTTACATTGGCGCGTAGAGCCCTTCCTGAAAAAATCTGTATATATTTGATATATACAGTTAAATATTCTGTTCGGAATGTTTCTTGCAGGTTTTTCTGTGGATAAGACAGGTTATATAGGGTTGTTTCTATGCTGTA
Organism: Gammaproteobacteria bacterium; assembly: GCA_030632175.1. Lineage (GTDB taxonomy): Bacteria > Pseudomonadota > Gammaproteobacteria > UBA9214 > UBA9214 > UBA9214. The sequence continues at coordinate 2,605 of DAOVVG010000164.1, read as the reverse complement.
CAGGCAATTCACTGCGGGACTGGTATGGCTATTGCTGCTGATCGCAGTGCCTGCAAGTGCGCTGGTGCCGCCAGCTGCTGATCTGCGTGAAGAAGCCGTTCGCTACAAGAATGGCGAGGGTGTCACGCAGGACTATGTGCGTGCCTATGAGCTGTACTGTCTGGCTGCATTGCAGGGTGATAGCGAAGCGGCGTACCACCTGGGTTCAATGCATCTGAATGGTTGGGGACGGGCGCCCGATGATGTACTCGCTGCGGGCTGGTTCAGTCACGCAGAAAAGCGGGGAGATGCCAGTGCCGGACTGATGCTTCAGGAACATCTTGATGGTGTTTCCAGGGCCAGTGATCCGGCCTGTCCGCTGGTAGAGTCGTCGCCGGACCGTGAGATGGTTACCACCTGGGTGCGCTTGATGGCGCCTTACTATGGGTTGAAGCCGGAGCTTGTACTGTCGCTTATTCAGGTGGAGTCAAATTTTGATGCGCGTGCAAAATCTCCGAAAAATGCACGTGGGTTAATGCAGTTGATGCCGGCCACCGCCAAACGTTTCGGTGTCAGTAATATCAGGAACCCGATTCAGAATCTGCAAGGTGGTATGGCCTACCTGCACTGGCTGAATAATTACTTCTCGGGCAATATTAAACTGGTGCTCGCCGGCTACAATGCCGGGGAGGATGCAGTGAAGAAGTACAAGGGCATTCCTCCTTACAAGGAAACTCGCCTGTATGTAAGGCGTATTGTGCACATCTATGCGGATTACATACGCGCCCGCAGGGGTATCAGCAAGTCATCAACAAGTTATGCCAGCAAAAAGAATCAGGATAAAAAAGCAGCCGTCTGGCAACAGGCCAGGACACGTAACGAGCGTGCACTCTCCCGGGGCTACATCTCGCCTTCAAGCATCAGGTAACGATCGACTATCCTTCAGGTGGTTATCTGCCGGGGTGTCCCCCCGAACGGGTCAATTTCTGCGTAATCCTGCTGGAGCAGGCCGGTTTACAGGCAGGGGCAGAAAAATTGCGTCCCCGGGGGCATATCGTCTCTTGCTTACCGGCACAGCCTGTGGATTGACGTATTTATCCATGCGTGTAAAATACCCGAACTCCGGTAAATGTGGGTATCTGGAGAACCCGCGTTGTCTGGCTGAACCCCGTAAGCGGGGTTTTTTGTTCCCGAACAGGAAGTTCGCAGCTGTATCGTCAGGGTGGAATTCTGTAAGTATTTGAATTTCAGGAATAAATTTCGGAGTAAATGGAGTGGGCCTTTGGCCCATTTTTTGTTTCCGGAGTACAGAATGAAGCAGGATCCGTTACAACTGGGCGACATGCTGGAACCGGGTATTACCTCCATGGGGTACGAACTCGTGGGTGTTGAATTCCAGACAGGCGGCAAGGGCGGTGGCCTGCTAAGGATATATATTGATTCTGAAGAGGGAATTTCGGCGGACGATTGCCAGAAAGTGAGCTACCAGGTGAGTGGGGTGCTGGACGTTGAGGACCCGATTCCCGGGCACTACACGCTGGAGATATCGTCGCCCGGGCTTGACCGGATGCTGTTTCGTCCGAAGGACTTTGAACGCTTCGCCGGGCAGTTGATAAAAGTCCGTACCGCCTACCCGATTGAGGGGCAGCGCAAGTTCAAGGGCCGCCTGGTAGGTATGCAAGGCGATAATGTTGTATTTGAGCAGGACGATATGGAAATCAGTCTGCCATTTGACCAGATTGAACAGGCACGCCTGGTGCCGGAATATTGAAGGTAGTTGGAGGATTCAGGAATGGACAGTAAAGAGATACTGATGGTCGTGGACGCGGTATCGAACGAAAAAGGCATCGATAAGGAAGTTATTTTCGAAGCCATTGAAATCGCACTGGCGACTGCTACCCGCAAGAATGCCAGCGGCGACATTGATGCGCGCATTGCTATCAATCGTGAATCCGGCGAATACGAAACCTTTCGTCGCTGGCAGGTGATTGATGAGTCGCTGGCAGAAACCGCAGATGAGTCTGATGAGGAAGTGCTGGTTTTTGATGCGCCGGAACGCCAGTTTACGCTGGCGGCAGCGCTGGAAATGGATCCCGGACTGAAACACGGTGATTACATTGAAGAGCCAATGGACTCGATTGATTTTGGACGTATTGGTGCGCAGACTGCCAAGCAGGTCATTGTTCAGAAGGTGCGTGAAGCAGAACGCGCAATGGTGGTCGAAGCTTACCAGGACCGTATCGGTGAACTGGTCACTGGTATCGTGAAGCGTGTAGAGCGCGGTAATGTCTATCTCGATCTGGGTGGTAATGCCGAGGCAATTATTCTGCGTGAGGAGATGATTCCGCGGGAAGCGGTACGTCCGGGTGACCGGTTGCGTGGTTACCTGCGTGAAGTCAGTGCCGAGCAGCGTGGACCACAGTTGTTTATCAGCCGTGTAGCACCCGAATTCCTGCTGGAGTTGTTCAAGCTGGAAGTGCCGGAAGTGGGGCAGGATCTGATTGATATTCTCGCGGCTGCTCGCGATCCGGGGTTGCGTGCCAAGATTGCAGTGAAGAGCAATGATCCGCGTATTGACCCGGTCGGTGCCTGTGTGGGGATGCGCGGTTCACGTGTGCAGACGGAT
>DAOVVG010000296.1 GCA_030632175.1 Gammaproteobacteria bacterium | reverse complement strand
GAAGAGCGCCTGGATGACACCTGGCTCGCCGTGTATATGGAGTTGCCGGACACGGGGTTGTGGCGGGTAGAGGTCTTCAACCACAATGTCTCGGAGTGGGTGGAGGAGGGCTTGACCTCGCTGGAGGAGGCCCGCCAGTCGGCGAGCAACTACTGGGATACGGTGTAAGCACCTCTCCCTTCGAAGTGAATTCAGGCTTTCCCCTTGACCACCAGATCGTCAGCGCATTTTTCGTGCTCAAAACAGGGATCAGATCCTAGTTTTCCCTTATATTAGTAACAACTAGGATCTGACCCCGGTTATTGGATACGGGTGAACATCGATAGTGTCTGACCCTATTTATTCCTTGAACAAGATCGACACCCATTAAATTTCAAGACATGCAATCACAGCAGAACCAACCGGGTGATCTGCCCCCCAAATCCTGGTGGCAGCGTTATCGCCTGTTAATACTGCGCACCCTGGGTATGGTCCTGGCCGCAGGTATTCTCCTGTTAATCACCAGGGTTGTTACACCGGCGCCGTGCTGGATTGTGTTTGCGTTTGTGGTTTTGGTCGCCTTTCCCATCTGGCAGTACCGCACGGAGTACCTGCTGTTCCGTCGGCGCCTGGTGCTTGCCGGTGCCGCCAAACCGGAGAGCCGGGTGCGGGCATTGCTGTGGAAGGGTGGTGTGACCAGGGCCATCCAGGTTGTCGTTTCGATATTCCTCGCCTGGGTTATGCTTGCCCTGATCTCCCGTTTATCACCGTTACACTGGTATCTGCTCGCGATTGATGGAATATTCCTGTCATTGATTGTGGGGCCGGTCGTACGGCGACTGAAAGGTGATATCAAGGACCGGCACCAGGGTATTGTTGCCAGGCGCTGGCCACTCTTTTTCATGAATGGCATCGTTTTGTCCGGTGCCATCATGGCATTTGACTTCTTTATTGTCGGGTCGCAAGACACGCGGCACCTGCTTTGGTCCCAGGTTGCGGGGCAGGCTTTTACACAGTTGAGTGAGACAGCCGGTTGCATGTTATGGGGTGTAAGCGCGGGTGCATTGGCGGCCCTTGAAGCGCTGTCCTGGCATCTCTCGGAACTCGTCATACCGAACTTGCCGGATGTGACCGCTAAAATCATCGCCTGGTCATTTTTCCTGCTGCGGGCTGTCACGGTGGCCTGGCTTTATACCGCCCTGCTTCTTGGCATCAGTGTATTGCTTGATAAACAGGAGGGGAGGCGTGCCGGGCGCAGGGTGGAAAGCACTTTCTCTCGCAGCTTTTTGCTGACCATTATCATACTGGCACTGCCGTTCTTTTACGCATCTATAAAGCTAAACGAAGGCAAGCTGAACGAAGTTGGTCCGCAAGTTACCGGGGAAGCGGTGAGCGACGCCTGTAAACCCGATGAAGCCAGTCGCGCACGGCTGATTTTAAAACTGGACGAGCGGGTAGCCAACGAACGCCAAAGTGCCATTGATGAAGTCGACACAGGCATCGATCAGGGTCTCGCCCCTGTCTTTGCGGACATCGAGGCAGGTGTCGATGACTATCTCGACTGGTACTTCACAGTCGTTGGCGAATACCAGCGTCTCGCGGCGGTATTCGCCGAAGACGTAACGACAGCCATGAGTGAAAAGCTTGAGGATTACCTGTTTGTGCGCAGTGATTTTGCAACCCGGCTGGACAATCTCGACAGTAAAATCGGAAATATGTCTGCTGAACGGTTCGTCAACACGGTTCAGTCCCTTACAACTGAAATCGATTACGCCCCCTGCGATATCGGCAGGGTCGATCTTGCCCCGCTCACAGAGCTGGATCGTGACAAGCTGAGGGCTTCTGCCGCGGTAACCAGCGGTGTCGGTGCAGGGATCGTAGCCAGCAAGGTGCTGGCCAAGAAAACAGCTGCTGCCGTTGTCGGCAAAGTAGCCGCCAAGAAATCTTTCTATGCCGGCACGGCAGTTGTCTCAAAGACGCTTGCAAAGAAGGGCGCATCGACTGCATTGTCCGCCGGGCTTGGTGTCACGCTGTGTGCCCCGACAGGACCGGTGGCGGTTCTGTGCGGTGTCGCTGCAGGACTGGCCACCTGGCTGGCTGTTGATAAAGCCCTTGTCGAGCTGGATGAGACGCTTAACAGGGAGGAGATGCGCACAGACATGCTGGAGGTTGTTGCCGAGCAGCGAACCATGCTGGGTGCGCAGCTTAAACAGAAACATTTCGCTCGTGTTGATCAGTTCGCCGCCCGGATGAATGATGCGGTTCAAAGAACGTTCATACCCTATAATGACGGGTTGTAACGCTAATGAAAACGAATCCGGAAAAATTACTGAAAAAGCACCGGCAGCTTGTTCACTCTGACATGCTCACGGTGACATCGCATGTGCAAAGAACCGAGGGTGAGTGGATTGTTAATACGCTCATGATCGAGGGTTGCACGGCTCCCTTCAGATTCAAACGCAAACAGGCCTACAGGAATATCAAGGGCCAGCGCGTTAACCTGACCTATTATTCAAGCAGTGAAACAGTGGGTGGCATGGTGTTCGAGATCATGAACGTGGTACGTATCAGGATCGCCTGAGACGAGGAAATGTCGAAATTCAATGGGGCCAGTGTCGATAGATTTGGTGCTGGTCAATCGACACTGGCCCCATCGATTTGTTTCGTGCTTTGGTGAAGAATAAGGGAACGGAGGGATTAATATTTAATCCCTCCGCCCCCTTTTAGCTCCTGGGTCATGTTATCCGCGCATGTTTCTCGCGCAGCTGCAGAAAGATGATCAGGTGCGTGATCATATAGAACGGTACAACCAGCGTCGGTACCAGGCTAAGCGGCAGGAATGCCAGTTGATCGGTTGTAATGCCGCTCCCAAGCAAATCCGATCGCAGTGCCGTACCCACGGTGACGGCAATCAGGAAATCCAGCAAGCCGAAGCTGTTCCACCTCAGCAGTGCCTGTTTTGATACCTCGCTGCCACGCAGCAGCTTGATGCCGATCAGGGTCGCGCCCGCCGCGGCCATTGCATCGCCCAGGCCTGCCAGCCAGGCAAACAGTCCCGGCAATACGTCATG
>DAOVVG010000282.1 GCA_030632175.1 Gammaproteobacteria bacterium | reverse complement strand
GGCGTAATGAAAATCACCCTGTTTTTTTGCGCCGGCAACCTGGCTGAGACACTGGGCATTCATAAGGTTAGTGAGATGAACGGGGTTGCTAAGCGCATGCCCTGGACGATGGCGGCTTTCACCATCGGTGCCCTCGGTATGATTGGTCTGCCGCCGTTTGCCGGCTTTATCAGTAAATGGTATTTGGGATTGGGGGCACTGGACGCCGGGCAGGGCTGGGTGGTTTTTATTCTTGCCGGCAGCAGCTTGCTTAACGCGGGTTATTTCCTGCCGATTCTGTACGCAGCCTGGTTCAAAGCACCTCCTGAAGGCTGGCCCGATGAGCGCTGTTATAGAGGGCGCGAGACAGCCTGGTCATTACTGATCCCCCCTGTGGTGACTGCTTTTCTGACACTGGCGGTGGGATTGCTGGCCTCGGCACCGTTCAGTCCTTTGCAATGGGCACGTTTTATCACCACCCAGGAATATACACCGTGAATACTGCGCTGAATATATTCTTGTTGTTGGTACCCGGACTGCCATTACTGCTGGTCTTTCCTTTGTTACGTTTACGGATGTCCTGGACTTGCTACCTTGCTCTTCTGCCTGCTGCTATTTTAGTGGCTGTGCCGACGGTTGTTTCTATTGAGATACCCTGGCTGTTGTTTGGTACCGGGCTTGGTATTGATGGAGTATCCAGATTGTTACTAGCTATGTCAGTGCTACTTTGGGCTGTTGCTGCGACCCGTTTGCATACTCACGCCGGAGAGACTACGGGTAAGCATTTTGTTAGCTTTTTTCTGCTGGCTATGGCGGGTAATCTGGGGTTGATTGTTAGCACTGATGTGATCGGTTTTTTTACCTTTTCGACGCTGATGGGGTACGGGTTTTATGGCCTGCTGGTTGCTGATGGCAATGCGGCGGCACGGCGGGCCGGACGTGTCTATCTCGGCTTCCTGATTGTGGCTGATCTGGCGTTACTTGAGGCCTTGTTGATCGCAGCGACAACGACCACGGATCTGGGCTTCGAAGCGATACGCAACTTAATAGGCCAGTCACCTGCATCCGGTTTTTACCTGTCAATGGTGCTCGCCGGCTTTGCCCTGAAGGCGGGTGCCTGGCCGTTACACTTCTGGCTGCCACTGGCCTTTCGTTCAGCCCGGCCAGCGGTGGCGCTGCTGCTGGGTGGTGTGCCTGTTGCCATTGCGCTGCTCGGAATGGTGCGTTGGCTGCCCCTTGGCGAACTTGCCCTTACTGACCTCGGGGTGGCTATCCAGTGGGTCGGCCTGACTGCTGCCATTTACGGGACAGTCGCCGGATTGCGCCAGTTCCATCCACAGACCGTGCTTGCCTACGCCGGAATTGTAGTGACGGGCCTGTTCGTCGCGACTCTCGGCAGCGGCCTTGAATGGCCGATAATCGGATCCTCTATTAAAGAGACGGCGCACCTGTTTATCCTGTATTCGGGATTTATGCTGGCGGCGCTGGTTTCAGGTTCGGTACTAGCAGATAAAATAAAAACCCGACATGCACTACACGCACCGCTGCTTGCCGGACATGCAGCCGGGGCCTTGTTGCTGGCACTGGCACCCGCGATGGTTCTTTTTCTGTGCTGGATCCCTGCTGACGCTGGCCCGCTAGTCGCTGATTCCGGGATGGTCGCCTTGTGGCCATGGTGGACACTGTGCACGAGCTTGCTGGCAGTGCGCTGGCTGTATCTGCTGACATACCATCAACAGGAAGCGGTCAGCGCCCCGATGCCTGTGGCGTGGGTTGTCTGGGGTGTGTTGCTGGCGGCCACTGTTGCAACCGGGCTGCTTGCTGCCGTGTGGAGTGACGATCCGACGGGCGTGGTCGCCGATGCGTGCTGGCCATTGGTTGTCGGGATTCTGATCGGCAGCAGTGCCTGGTGGCTGGCTGCAAACAACAGGCTTCCAGCCCTTCCGGTGATCCCGCCCGGCGACCTCTGGTCGATCCTTGGGCGCTGGCTGTCCCGGAGCAATCGCTGGGCAATGTCTATGGGACACCAGGTATTGCCACGCTGGCGTGCTGCAGTACTGGCCACAGCAGACCGCTTACTGCAGGTCCGTGCCTGGCAGAAAGCACTGGACGCTGGCGAGCGTTCTCTGCAAAGTTGGACTCTTGCTGTTACTTTGCTGCTGTTACTGGGGATTGTCATTGCACTCTTGAGCAACTGAAACCGGGATCATGATGAGCTCTCCTTGTTATTTTGGCGGGCTGTAATTGCCTGTCCCTAACCTGCCCCTCATACAATTTTCGGAAGCCTACTGACGCGCATGGCAGTGGCTGCACAGTTTCGCGGGACCAGTAGGCCTGCCAGCCTTTTTCAGATCAAGATGACAACCGATACATTGTTCATGAAAGGCATCGTGGCTGTTGCGCGGCATACTTGAAGTCGTCGTGTGGCAGGAACGGCAGCCCCGCTTGATGCGTCTGCCCGGCGAGGTGTGGTGACATGTTGCGCATTCGATTGCCGCATGAGTTTGGTGCGAAAATCGCACGTTACCCGGCGCTGACTCGATCTCCATAGGCTCAGCTGGCCCTGCCAACACGCTACCCGTACACGTCAGCAGACATGCAAGCAGCAATACACGCATGTTCACGAATTCTGCGCCCATGCAAACAGTGCCGACAGGACCACCATGACCAGTCCGATTGCAATTGCCAGGAGCCGGGCAAGCATCATGCGCATATCGATGTCACACCATGTCGAAGAGTTCGGTGTGGATCCGTCGCAGCGGCACCCCGATGGCATCCAGACGGTGTTCAAGGCTGGCCGTCATCGGCGTGGGTCCACACAGGAAGTACTCCAGTTCAACATGATTCCCGGGAAGGTGACGCTGCAATAGTTCCCTGGTAATAAAACCACTCTCCCCCGTCCATTCCGGAGGGGGGTCATTGAGCACAATAATACTATTCAGGTGCAGACGTGCCTGCAGTGCCTGCAGATCCTCGCTGGCCGTCAATTGTTCCAGACTCCGGTAAGCATAGAATAACCACAATGGCCGCCTGTCCCCACGGTCAGCCAGCGTTCTCAACATGCTCAGGATCGGCGCTATCCCGATGCCACCGGCAACAAACACATAACCCGGCGCAGCCGGATACCTGTCGATGGAGAACGCGCCAAACGGCCCGTCCAGGTACAAGCGCTGGCCCGGCGTGACCTCTTTTATTTGCGAGGTGAAATCACCCAGGCACTTAATGGTGAACTTCATGCGCTGTGGCTCAAGCGCACTGGAGGCAATGGAGAAGGGATGTTCGCGCATTGCCAGCGGCTGGTGCCAGAGGTTCAACCAGACGAACTGACCCGGCATGAACGTCAGCCCGGTATG
>DAOVVG010000078.1 GCA_030632175.1 Gammaproteobacteria bacterium | reverse complement strand
GCCCTGCTGGTTAAGGCTGGCTCGGGCACCCTGACACTGGGCGTACCCACCTCACCGGGGGTGCCAGCCGATGTTGCCGCGCACACGACGACACTGACCTATAACGATACAGCAGGTATCAGGAAGGCATTTGGATCGATTGGCGGCGAAACCGCAGCCATCATTGTTGAACCCGTTGCCGGCAACATGAATTGCGTCCTGCCGGAGCCTGGCTTCCTGGAGAGTCTGCGCGCCCTCTGTGACGACTACGGCTGTGTGCTCATTTTCGACGAAGTCATGACCGGCTTCCGGGTTGCCCTCGGCGGGGCGCAGGCGCACTACGGCGTCACGCCCGACCTGACCACCCTCGGCAAGGTCATCGGCGGTGGCCTCCCGGTGGGCGCCTTTGGTGGCCGGCGCGACATCATGGAACATATCGCCCCGCTGGGCCCGGTCTACCAGGCCGGCACCCTGTCCGGGAATCCTGTCTCGCTGGCGGCCGGACTGGCCACCCTCGAACTGGCTGCGGCCAGCGGTTTTCATGAACAACTCGACAAGACTGCCAAACGACTGACAAGTGGCTTGCAAGCCGCTGCCGGGGAGGCTGGTATCCCCTTCACCACCAACCAGGTCGGCGGCATGTTCGGCTGCTTCTTCAGCACCGAGGCACCCATCAGCCGCTTCGAGCAGGTCAGTCGCTGCGACATGCAACGATTCCAGCAGTTCTACCATGGCATGCTCGATGCGGGCGTCTATCTGGCACCCTCGGCATACGAAGCCGGCTTTGTGTCGTCAGCCCATAGCGACGCGGTTATCGACAGCACACTTGAAAGTGCCACCAGGGTTTTCGCAACGCTGTAACAACCGCATTACCCGGAACAAGGGACGGCATGAATGAACTGCTTCAAAACCTGCTGAACTGGATCGCCCTGCACCCGACTGCGTTCAGTACCGCGGTGTTTTTTATCGCCTTGATGGAATCACTGGTGGTGCTGGGACTGCTGATCCCCGGGGCCGCACTGTTGTTCGGGGCCGGTGCGCTGATGGCCACCGGCACCCTGCCGATCGCCTCGATCATGCTATCAACCATTGCCGGCGCCATTGTCGGCGACTTCATCAGTTTCCTGCTCGGCCGGCACTATCACCAGCGCCTGCGCGTCATCTGGCCCTTTCGCCGCTACCCGGTACTGGTCAATCGTGGGGTCGACTTCTTCGTCAGTCATGGCGGCAAAAGCGTCTTCATGGCGCGCTTTATCGGACCACTACGGCCGATCATCCCCGCAATTGCCGGGATGATGAACATGTCCACCTCACGCTTTCTGGTCATCGACATTATCGCCTCGGCACTGTGGGCGCCGGTCTACATCCTGCCCGGCATGGTGTTTGGTGCCTCCCTGGGACTGGCCGCCGAGGTTGCCGGTCGCCTGGTGGTATTGCTGGTTGTGATCGCCGGCATCGCCTGGTTTGGCATCTGGCTCGCCAGCACCCTGATACGACTGCTACAACCACATATTGCCAGCGCGCTCGAAAAAACACTGGAATACAGCCGCAACCACCCGCTGATCAAACCGCTGGCCGGCTCATTACTCGATCCCGACCATCCCGAGGCCCGCGGCTTGGCCGCCCTGTCTGCACTGTTTTTTATCACCCTGTGGCTGCTACTGCTTACGTCCCGGCAGGTGCTGCATGGCCACTGGCTGGATGGCATTGACGCCTACCTCTTCCATTCACTGGAAAACCTGCGCACGCCCTGGGCAGATCAGGTGATGGTCTTTATCACCCAGTTCGGAGACCAGGCACTGCTGGCACTGGTGCTGGCCGGCAGCTGCGCCTGGCTGTTCTGGAAAGGTAATACCAAGGCAGCCTGGCACTGGCTGGGCGTATATGCCTGTGCCGGCCTGCTGACCTGGGTCTTGAAAAACACGGTACAGGTTGCACGTCCGCTATCGACTTACGATGGCTACTCGTTCCCGAGTGCACACACCAGCATGAGCCTTGCCGTCTACGGATTCCTTGCACTCATCATCGCCCGGGAACTGCATGTGACACGGCGCTGGCTACCCTACTCCGTCGCTGGACTGCTGGTTACATCAATCGCCCTCTCGCGCCTGTATCTCGGCATCCACTGGTTCTCCGATGTGTTCGCCGGACTGCTACTGGGACTGGTCTGGGTCGCATTAATGGGTATTGCCTATGACCGGCACCCGGCACCCCGGCTGCCGGTGAAACGCTTGCTGGGGGTTACCGCACTGCTGCTGCTTGTCGCCGGCAGCTGGCAAACGCAGCATGATTTCACCCGGGAACTGGCCTACTACTCACCCCGCGCGGAATTACAAAGGATCACCTTGCCGACCTGGAGAACCACTGGCTGGGCACGATTACCGGCCTACCGAATGGACATTGAAGGCGTGGACACACAACCCATGAACTTCCAGTGGGCAGGCACGCTGGAATCTTTTAAAAACACGCTTGAGGCACGCGGCTGGAAACCCGCATCGGCCCTGAGCCCCACGAATGCCATCAACTGGCTGGCGCCGGACCCGGACATCGAGGCTTTGCCAATCCTGCCGCAGGTCAACGATGGCGAGCATCAAAGCCTGTTACTGGTGGGACCACAACAAACCAATAAAAACAGACTCATGATACTGCGACTGTGGCCATCCAACCTGGAATTACTGGACGCCAACACACCGGTGTGGACCGGTAATGTTGCCTACTTGCTGGTCGAAAAGGATTTGCCATTGATCACCTACCTGCGTACAGGGAAAGACTTCGAAACACCGCTGGAGTATTTGGCCGAGGCGATTGGTGACAGCGACCGTATCCGGTTGATACACCGTAACCGATCCGTAACTGCGTTACCGATACACTGGCAGGGCAATGTACTACTGGCGTGGGAACGGGATCAGTAGATACCCTGCCGGCAGCTTGTTAACCGGCCAGGCCGTCCAGCAGTTTCTGGTGTATCCCGCCAAAGCCGCCGTTGCTCATTACCAGAATGTGGTCACCACTACGTGCAGCGCGAACAACCCCGGCAACGATCGCATCCACGGAATCATTCACCTCTACCGGCACATCCAGCACCCCGGCCATCGCTGCAAGCGACCAGTCCAGTTCAGGTGGCTCATGCATCCAGATCAAATCGGCACCCTGCATGGAAGCCGCCAGTGTGTCGCGGTGCACACCCATACGCATGGTGTTGGAACGCGGCTCGAGTAATAACAGAATACGCGCATCACCCACCCGCCGGCGCAGCCCCTGCAGGGTGGTCGCGATGGCAGTGGGATGATGGGCAAAGTCATCGTAGACGGTCACACCATTGACCTCTCCGCGTATTTCCATGCGACGCTTGACGCCCTGGTATTCACCCAGCGCCGCAATGGCCTGATCAACCGGCACCCCGGCATGGCGTGCTGCCGCTATCGCTACCAGCGCATTGTGAATATTGTGATCGCCCAACTGTTCCCAGTTCACCGTACCGAGCACGTCACCGGCCAGCATGACATCAAAACAACGACCATCATCCGTCTGCTTGCGCACCTGCCACTGCGCCGTGCCGCCGCATGAGGAGACCGTTTCGACCGGCGTCCAGCAACCGCGCTGCAGCACCGCATCCAGATTGCTATCGTCAGCATTACTGACAATCAGTCCGTTGCCGGGAACTGTACGCACCAGGTGATGGAACTGGGTCTGGATGGCTGCGAGATCGGGAAAAATATCTGCATGATCAAACTCAAGGTTGTTCAGCACCAGAGTGCGCGGATGATAGTGAACAAACTTGGAGCGTTTATCGAAAAATGCGGTGTCGTACTCATCCGCCTCCACCACGAAAAACGGCGCTGCACCCAGCCGCGCCGAAACCCCGAAATTCCGGGGTATACCGCCAATCAGGAAACCCGGCGAGAGCCCGGCATACTCAAGAATCCAGGCAAGAATGCTGGCAGTAGAGGTCTTGCCATGCGTGCCGGCCACGGCCAGTACCCAGCGATCACGCAAGACCTGCTCGGACAGCCATTGCGGACCCGAGGTATACGTCAGCCCCTGGTCCAGCGTGTATTCAACAGCCGGGTTACCGCGTGACATGGCATTGCCAACCACCACACAGTCCGGTGCCGGATCAAGCTGCGCGGGGTCATAGCCTTCGGTCAGGGTAATCCCCTGCTCCGACAACTGGGTACTCATTGGCGGGTAGACGTTGGCATCCGAGCCGCTTACCTGCACACCATGTTCGCGTGCCAGCAGTGCAATACCACCCATGAAAGTCCCGCAAATACCCAGAATATGAATATACATTCAGACAGCCTGTTGTGGAAAAAGAGTTGCGACGATTTGCATGCTCACCAGTGCGTACAACACCGCGGCACCCAGCCCAATGGCAAATGAAGTCGACAGGGCATGACGCATGATATGGGCCATGATAAACAAATTCCAGATCAACAATGACAACCAGCTGCCGGCCAGTAACGCCGAAACCTGATCAGCCGGCAGATCCGGATCAACCAACAGTACCAGCGGCAGGGCAAACAAACCCATCAGGCTGCCACTACCTGCCATGGCTGACAGGGTTTGGCCAATACGCCCGGTTTTGCTTTGCAGATAGAGCAGTGACGCCACAAATACAGCCAGCATACCCACATCCAAAGCAGCCAGCTGAACGGCGACGATGAAACCGGAAGACGGCAACGCGACCAGAAACGAAACCAGCACATAACAAGCCAGAGACAGGCCCAGCAGAAATCCGGAAGCCGGCAAATCCTGCGGCCCCGTGCGCAACAGGCAAATATCAAACCAGGTTCTGATGAGTTGCAGCATCGGGAATCATGCAAGGGGGCGCGGCGTGACAAGCCTGCACAAGCGGGACAATCCCGGCTTCGAAACAGGCAGACCGCCCCCGACTAGCGCTTCTTGCGAGCAGCCTTCCTGGCTGTCTTTTTCGCTGTTGCTTTCTTCTTTGCAGCAACCTTCTTCCTGGCGGCGACTTTCTTGACTGTCTTTTTCACTGTCGCCTTCTTCTTTGCAGCAACTTTTTTCTTTGCTGCCACCTTCTTCTTTGTAGCGACCTTTTTTACTGTCTTTTTCGCAGTAACCTTTTTCCTGGCAACCGCCTTTTTCACGACTTTCTTCTTCGCAACTTTCTTCTTCGCGACTTTTTTGGTAGCCACCTTTTTCGCAGCAACCTTCTTCTTGGCAACTGCTTTTTTCACGGTCTTCTTCGCCGCTTTTTTGGTAGCCTTCTTCTTCACCGACTTCTTCTGCGCCTTCTCGGCAGCTGCCTTCTCGGCCTTGGTCGCACGATGCTTGGCAAAGGCCGCACGAATGGCATCCGTGCGTGTTTCGTTCTTGAGGTTGGATTTCACATCCTCCACAACCTTGGTGACCGCCTTGAAGATGTCGGAAATTTCGCCAACGCCCTGAATGGTGCGCAAACTGCCCTGTTCCTTGTAATATTCGACCACCGGGAGAGTGTGCGTTTCGAATACCCGCAAACGGTTACCAATGGTTTCCTCGTTATCATCAGCGCGGTGCCGCAAGCGGCCACCACACTCGTCGCAACGCCCTTCAATATGTGGCGGAGCATAATAAACGTTATACATCTGTCCACAGGAGAGACAGGTACGCCGCCCTACCAGACGCTGAATCAGGGCATCAACATCCACGGCAACCAGCAGCGACAGGTTCAACGGCCGCCCGAGGCTGGTTAATAACTGGTCAAGGGCCTCCGCCTGCTGCAGATTCCTTGGAAATCCGTCTAAAATAAACCCCTTACGAGCATCCGGGCGCGTCACACGCTCCTGGATAATCGCCAGCACAATCTCGTCACTGACCAGCTGCCCGGCATCCATGGCAATTTTTGCCTGCCGTCCCAGCGGGGTAGCCTCGGCCACGGCTTCACGCAACATGTCGCCCGTGGAGATTTGCGGCAACTTGTATTTCTCGACCAGCAATTTCGCCTGGGTACCCTTACCTGACCCGGGTGCGCCCAGCAATACAATCCTCATGATGGTGTCATATCCTCTAGTGTGTTGATTTCATTAACTTCCTGAACTCTGGAAGATTTTTTCAATGCAGACATAGTTATTTTTACGTGGCCGATGCACAGGACAGCGTTTAAGCTACCCCCTGCCAGTTGCGTACAGTAGCATAAGTCGACGAAGCTCATGAAATAAATCAGGTTTTGAGCTAGAATCTGGCGCCCTTGGGAACGCTCCCCGGCCTGACAGGCAAACCAGCTCACACCCGGCATACATATCTAATGAGTACGATCGAAGATTTTACCAAGAGCGAACTGTGGATTATCAAGACCACGCTCGAAGAACGTTATGGCGAAGCCACTGAGCCGATGCTGGCCGATACCGAGCTGCGCCTGAACGCCTATGCCACCGAATTAACACCGTGCCCGGCAGCCTACTGGGAGCACGAGGGCTGCCATTTCATCATCTGCAAAACCGGCGACTCAAAATACCGTTGCCAGTTCTACTACCGCGTTCACCAGATGTATGGCACCGGCGTTGAAGAATACGACGACCTGTCAGAATGTATTGTGACATTACTGCAGGTGCAGGCCGATTACGTGGCCCCTGAAAACGAAAACGTTTAAGCACGCAAATCCAACAGCAACATCAGAAACTTCGAAGGAGAGCAAGCAATGGCAAAAGCAGGAAAAAAGAATGCGTTCTATGCGCAGTCCGGTGGTGTAACGGCCGTCATCAATGCATCCGCCTGTGGCGTGATTGAAACCGCACGCCAGCACAAGGACAAGATTGGCAAGGTGTTTGCCGGTCGTAACGGCATTATCGGTGCGCTCACCGAAGACCTGATCGATACCAGCAAGGAAACCGCACGCGCCATTGCCGCCCTGCGTCACACACCATCCGGCGCCTTCGGTTCCTGCCGCTACAAAATGAAAAGTCTGGAAGCGAACAAGCGTGAATACGACCGCCTCATTGAAGTCTTCGCTGCACACAACATCGGTTACTTCTTTTATAATGGCGGTGGCGATTCGGCTGATACTTGTTTGAAGGTTTCACAACTCGCCAAGGCCACCGGTTACCCGATCCAGGCCATCCACGTGCCCAAGACCGTGGATAACGATCTGCCGATCACTGACAACTGCCCGGGCTTTGGTTCCGTGGCCAAGTACATCGCTGTCTCCACCCGCGAGGCCAGCTTTGACGTCGCCTCCATGTGCGCCACCTCCACCAAGGTGTTCGTGCTCGAAGTCATGGGCCGTCACGCCGGCTGGATCGCCGCCGCCGGTGGCATGGCCGCCTCGGAAGACTGCGACCTGCCGATCATCATCCTGTTCCCGGAAGTACCCTTCAACCAGGCGAAGTTCCTGCGCGAGGTCAAGGCCAAGGTGAAGGAATACGGCTACTGCTCCATCGTGGTCTCGGAAGGCGTTGCCGACAGCAAGGGCAAGTTCCTCGCCGACCAGGGCCTGAAAGATGCCTTTGGTCATGCACAACTCGGTGGTGTCGCCCCGGTGATCGCCAACATGGTCCGCGCCAAGCTGGGTTACAAGTACCACTGGGCCGTTGCTGATTATCTGCAACGCGCCGCACGACATATCGCTTCCAAATCCGATGTTGAGCAGGCCTATGCGTTGGGCGAATCTGCCGTCAAGCTGGCGCTGGCGGGCAAGAACTCGGTCATGCCTACTGTTGTACGCACCTCCAACAAGCCCTACCGCTGGAAGATTGGCGAGGCCCCGCTGTCACGTGTGGCCAATGTCGAAAAGATGATGCCCAAGCGCTACATCACCAAAGACGGCTTTGGCATTACTAAAGGCTGCCGCGATTACCTCGCACCACTGATGCAGGGTGAGGACTATCCGCCGTATGGCAAGGATGGGCTGCCAAAATATATCCAGCTGAAGAATGTATCAGTCGTGAAAAAACTGAAGGATTTCAAGGTTAAATAAGCATGGATACCTGCAGGAGCGGGCTGAAGTTGAGGCGCTTGCGCCGAGAGGCTGCCCTGGGACATGCCCGCGAACCGCACTATCATTCAGGCCTGTTCGCGGCCAGGGCCGCTCCTGCAAGCAATCCGAACAGATAAAAAATGACCCTCGAAAAAGCGCGTGAATTACTGGCTGTGCAGGCCAACATGGGCGGCGGCTATAACCGCAATGCCGCCCGGTTGATCCTGGCCGAGGTAAAACTTGATCACGGTCAAGGCGCTGTGGATGCCTTCATCCGAGAATTCGATCTGGAAACCCTGTTCGGCTTCAAACCGGGCACAGAATTCAAAACACCCTAGTGGTTAAAAGGAGAATATAAATGCCTATTGAACTTATCTTTGCCCTGGCCTGCGGCTTTGGAGCCCTCGCATACGGCGTCGTGTCCGCAAAATGGATCATGACAAAACCAACCGGCAACGAACGCATGCAGGAAATTGCGACGGCTATACAGGAAGGCGCCAAAGCCTATCTCAACCGTCAATACACCACCATCGGCATTGCGGGTGTTGCGTTATTCGTGGTGGTTGGTTTCTTCATAGACTGGATCACAGCTGCGGGCTTTGCGGTCGGTGCAATCTTTTCCGGGCTCACTGGCTACATCGGCATGAATATCTCGGTACGTTCCAACGTACGTACCGCTGAAGCAGCCCATGACGGCATCAATGCCGCCCTGCAGATTGCCTTCCGCGGCGGCGCCATCACCGGCATGCTGGTGATTGGACTGGGCATGATCGGCGTGGCTGGATTCTACGGCCTGCTGCTGGCCATGGGTGTCGAGGACCCGATTCACCCGCTGGTGGGTCTCGCGTTTGGTGGTTCCCTGATCTCCATCTTCGCCCGGCTTGGCGGCGGCATCTTCACCAAGGGCGCCGATGTCGGCCGCGACATCGTTGGCAAGGTCGAGGCTGGCATCCCGGAAGACTACCCGCGTAACCCGACTGTGATTGCCGTTAACGTCGGTGATAACGTCGGCGACTGTGCCGGTATGGCCGCCGACCTGTT
>DAOVVG010000275.1 GCA_030632175.1 Gammaproteobacteria bacterium | reverse complement strand
CACGCCCCGATTCCCTGGTTATTGATCTGACCGGTCAGGCTGATTGCCTGGCATGCCTGGACCAGGTACGCGAGGTACTGACAGGCACAGAGCGGCCGCCCCGGCTGCTGGTGCTGTCAGAGCGGGCAGACCAGGAAGTCCGGTTGCGTGCAGTACAGTCAGGCGGAGACGCCTTTCTGGTCACCCCGATGAATCCGCGGACGCTGATGCAGTATCTGGTTCCGGTGTTCGGCAGGAGAGGGCAGGATTACCGGGTACTGCTGATTGACGATAGACCTGACAGCCTGGTCGGGCACATTGATCAACTGCAGCAGGCCGGGATGAAGATCAGGTACTTGAAAAACCCGTCCCAGGCCCTGCTCTCGATGATCAATTTCATGCCGGACATCCTGCTCATCGCGCGCGAACTGACTGGCTGCCGGGGTGATGACATCAGCCGCATGGTCCATCAACTTGCGGATTATGAAGACATGCCGGTTATCTACCTGTGCGACGAAGGCGACGTAGAGGCTTTCACTCCGCGGGACACTGCGCCGTACACAGTCATAGCGACATCAGCATACACTGATGAACTTGTGTCCCGGCTGGACCAGCTCGTGCAGGCCGCCCGTAACAGGCGCAGCAGGATCCAGTACCTGCAGAACTGCGACCAGACCACCGGCCTGTTGAATCGTGACGGATTTTTCCTGCAGCTGGAGCATGGTGTAGCTGCCGTGGATTCCGTTGCACTGATTGTGTTCGAGCTGGAAGACTTGCAACATCACAATCCCGGGCTGTCGCCGCGCCAGTTGGATGACCTGTTGGTGCTGATTGCCAACGAGTTGTCCAGGCTCGCTATTACCTCCCAGGCCAGCGCCCGGATCGGCGACTATGTGTTTGCCTTTCTGTTGGCGGGTAAAACCGGTGAAGAGGTCCGCCAGCTGGGCCAGTTGCTCAGCCATACCATCAGTTCGCGGATCTTTGAGGTTGGTGACTTCGCGATTTCGGCCGGATGCAATGCGGGCATTGCCCTGTCGAGGGGCTCCTTGCCGGATGGTCTGCCGTTGTATTTGCTGGCGCTGGAGGCCTGTACCGAGGCCCGCCACGCGAGGACCAACCGCGTCAGTGTGCGCCAGCTGGATGTTGATGTTGTCCCGCAGCAAACTGCCGGAGACAGAGAACTTTCCGTGGTAATTCCTCGCGCGCTTGATGAGGACCTGTTCAGGCTGGTATTCCAGCCAATCGCTTCCTTGCACGGCAACTCGGTCGAGAAATACGGGGTCCTGCTGCGTTTGCATGACAGCAACGGGGAACTCGTCCTGCCTTCGCGTTTTGTCCTGGTTGCCGAGCAGTGCGGCCTCATGCAGTCAATTGACCGCTGGGTGGTGGAGCAAGTTGTAATCATGCTCAAAGAGCGTGGTAATGGTACCAGCCTGTTCGTAAAAATTTCTTCGGGTAGCATGCAGGATCCCGGGTTTTCCGCCTGGCTGAACAGATTATTCAGGGACCACGGTTTGCCCGGAAATCGCCTGGTATTTGAAATCAGCGAGGGCAACATGCGTGCCGGTCTTCGGCATGCTACCGTTTTCGCAAACCGGATCAGGCAGCTGGGTTGCGGTATCGCACTGGAGCACAATGACATCAGCAAGGATGTCGAACCATTACTGGAACATATTTCTGCCCGTTATGTGAAAATCAACGGGCAGGCGATCAACCATATTGCCGCCAATAGAGAACAGCAGTCACAACTGAAGGCCATTATTGCGCTGTCAGAGCAGCACAAAGCCAGGGTCATCACCGGTTTTGTAGAAAATGCAAACAGTCTGCAACTGCTCTGGAAGTGCGGGGTGCACTACATCCAGGGTAATTTCCTGCAGGAACCGGATGAAGCACTGGATTTTGATTTTGGCGAGGAGGTATCAGGCTAGCCCACAACTAGAAACGGGGCCATACACAGGCCCCGTTTTATATTTCATAGCTGCTGAAACTCAGGCATCTGCCACCCGGTCAGCCGGCTGTTTAGCGTGGTAGTTGTCAATCGCCGCCTTGATGGCGTCTTCGGCCAGGACCGAGCAGTGAATTTTCACCGGTGGCAGTGCCAGCTCCTCGGCGATGTCGGTATTCTTGATCTCACGGGCTTCATCAATGGATTTGCCCTTGACCCATTCAGTCAGTAGCGAGCTGGAAGCAATCGCTGAACCGCAACCATAGGTCTTGAACCTGGCGTCCTCGATGATGCCGCTGCCATTTACCTTGATCTGGAGCTTCATGACATCGCCACAGGCAGGAGCGCCGACCATGCCGGTACCAACCTGCTCGTCATCCTTGTCAAAGGAGCCCACGTTGCGCGGATTTTCATAGTGATCGAGTACTTTCTCGCTGTATGCCATTGTCGTTTCTCCGATTATGCTTGATCTTTGCAGATTCCTTCAGATGGTCAGGCGGCACTTTGTGCAACGCCGGAACCAAACAGTTCGGGCTGGGATTCGTCGGTCTGTGTTTCGACTGCTTCAGCGAGAGTAATCCCGTCAAGGTATTCGTAGACCTTGTCACTCAATTGCTGCCACATCAGCAGGCTGCCTGGCACCTCGCCTTCGGCAACCGGCGTTCCCTGGCGCCTGATCATGTCGTCAACTGCATTGAGGATATTGGCAATAGTGATTTCGCCGGCATCGCGCGCAAGACAGTAGCCACCTCCCGGTCCGCGCATTCCGGTGACCAGGCCGTGCTGGCGCAACTTGGCGAACAGCTGTTCAAGATAGGAGATGGAAATCGACTGCTGGACAGAAATATCGGCCAGTGTTACCGGGCCTTTCTTCTGGTACAGCGCCAGTTCCATCATCGCTGTGACAGCATGACGGCCCTTTGTTGATAATTTCATGATGAACCTCGGTATGAATACGGTACTGATCAATCTGTTCCGGTAGAGCTGTACCGTATTCCGTGCAGTCTGCCGGGACCGGGCATTTCACCAAATGCGCGATATCATAACATTCCTAATAATAGTAATTCTTGACTCTTTTAGTCAAGTATTTATCAGCGTGCAGGTTGGGGTATTACCCGGGAGAATAAGGAAGAGTTCAATTAATTCATAAGAATAATAAACCATCTATCCTTAAGGGGATAGGTCGGGCGAACACGCGCTCATCAGTAACTGGTGGCGGTCGGCCCCGATCACGGACAGCTTGCAAGCAGTCATTGTTGCAACCCGTATCGAAACAGTGGCCGGTTGCCGGGGCCAACTGTACCGGGATGGATTTGATACAATCCTGATCATAACAACCAGGCAGGAGCACTCTATGGAATCCCGAAATATCGGTGAGGTTGACCGTCGCAACAAGGCACGCGAAAATCTGGATGTATTGGTACAGTCACGTACTGAAACGCTCGCTCTGTTGACCGAACTGGCTGGGCGGCAGCCATTCAATACGGAACCCTCGATGGAAAAAGCGCTACGCCGGTTTTGCGAAGCGTT
>DAOVVG010000239.1 GCA_030632175.1 Gammaproteobacteria bacterium | reverse complement strand
TGTGTCGCCGTTTTTTATGGGCGGGATAAAAGAAACGCCTCGTCCATGAGGCGTTGAAGTGACACGGAACGGGAGGGAATCCATGCCATAGTTAAAAGCCTACTGAACAAATTGCAGCGCGTATATTGCACTTAGGTACAGGTAGCCCGTATCGGTTCAGAATCTTCCCTGGTTAGAGTGACGTATGCCGGACTTGCGTCTGCGATGTTTATCAAGATCTTGTTGCCATGCCGCGCAGCCGCGGTAAAAGGCCACTACAATAATTGTTCCGAGCAGCAGTACCAGCAGGTTTTCTATCGAGAAGTTGCTGTAATAAAAGAACGCGATAATGGCGCAGCCAGGCAACAGGATGAGGAGCATTCCACCTGTGAAAGCAGACTCGATGATATGTGCCAGCAATGTAAGCACGGTTGGTTTGTTTGGCTGTATACGCAGAAGCCGTTGCAACAACGTCCGTTTGTGATTCTGCATGATGCTGTCTCCACTTCCTTGTTGATATTATTTTTTGTACCGCAGCTATTACCCTACCGGGAGACGGCAATCTCTGTATATTGTACGAAGGTACGACCTGCTCGTTCCAATCATGGGGCTCGTCGATATTTATGCTTGAAAAACAGGCTGTTTTTACCGTAAGGTCGCATATCTTGTGTGTCTGATCTCAAGGGCTTGAAACCGGGTATATGACTGAGAAATTCTTATTGCGTGTGTTGGGTGTCGGCTGTCTGTTGTCACTGTTTCCCGTTGCTGCATGGGCCTCGACTGGCGGGCTGCCTTCGCTGGTGCGAGACATAGGGCTGTGTATTGTGACGGCCGGCCTGCTTGCAATTGTGTTTGTCCGGCTAAAGATTCCCGAGATTGCCGCCTACCTGGTTGCCGGTGTACTGGTAGGTCCGATTGGAACCGCTGTTGTTACAGACCCGGGCAACATCGAGACCATTTCGGAGCTGGGTCTGATTCTGCTGCTCTATTTGATTGGTCTGGAAATTGATGTACGCAAGCTGCTTGCCAGTGGTCGTATCCTGATTGTCACAGGGCTGCTGCAGTATCCGCTATGCGTCGCGTTTGGCGTTGTTGTTACGAAATTACTGATCCTTGCGGGTATTGGCGGGGGGCTGTTGTCTGACAGCTATGCACCTTTGTATATAGGGTTTGTGGTGGCGGCTTCATCAACGCTGCTGGTAGTTAAGCTGTTTCAGGAAACTTTTCAGCTCGACACCGAGGCCGGACGCATCGCACTTGGCCTGCTGATCTTTCAGGATATCTGGGCGATTGGTGTGATAGCGGTGCAACCTAACTTCAGTGCGCCCGAGTTCGGTCCGATCCTGCTGTCTTTCTTTGGAATCGGGGTATTGGCGGTGCTGGCAACGCTGATTGCCCGGTTCCTTATTCCTGTTGGTTTTAAGTGGGTCGCAAAGAAACCCGAGGTTGTATTCGCCGCTGCAATTTCCTGGTGCTTTCTGATTGTGCTGCTGGGTGTTTATCTTGATGTGTTGACCAGCTGGTTCTTTAATTTCAACTTGCACATGAGCGTGGGAGCGGAAATGGGTGCGCTGATTGCCGGTGCAACGATCGCCAGCCTGCCTTACAGTACCGAAATTATCGGTAAAGTCAGTGTCGTCAAGGATTTCTTCGTGACTTTGTTTTTCGTCGGTCTGGGTATGACTATCCCTATGCCGGAGGGTGTGAATGTACTGATACTTGCCGGGGTGCTTGCAGCGGTTGCTGTGCTGGCCCGCTATGTCGTTATCTTTCCATTGCTGTATTTCTCGGGGCTTGATCGCCGTAACTCCCTGGTGACTTCAGCTCGTCTTGCCCAGATTTCCGAATTTAGCCTGGTGATCTGCTTCCTCGGCATGCAACTTGGTCATATTTCGGGCGAGCTTGCCAGCACTGTTATTTTTGCGTTTGTTATTACCGCTCTGTTGACCCCCCTTATGTATCACAAGGCGGATTCGATACATGACTGCCTGTCAGGTCTGCTCGGGAAGCTGGGGTTCAGGGAGCCGCCGCAAAAAAAGGCGGGAGAACAGGAATCCTACAGCCTGGCGTTGCTTGGGTTTCATCGGACGGCATCCTCGCTGCTGCACGAGATTGGCAGAAACAATCCTGACCTGTTGTCGAAGACGCTGGTGGTGGATTTTAATATAAATTTGCATTCAAAAATTTCTGCGCTGGGGGTCAACGTCAAATACGGAGACCTGTGTAATGCAGAAACCTTGCATCACTCGGGCGTCGACAGGGCGCAGGTGGTGGTCTGTACGATCCCGGACGACGTACTGAAGGGGACGACCAACTGCAATATCGTAAAGGCGGTTCGCCATATTAACCCGGAGGCGATTATCATCGCGAACGCCATCGAGCTTCGTGACAGCCGGCTACTGTATGAAGCGGGGGCGGATTATGTGTTTATGCAGCGCGTTGAAACGGCGAGAGCGGTAGAAGATGCGGTCGAGAAGGCCCTGTCCGGTGAGCTTTCACAATATCGCGCGTCGATAGAGGCTGAATATGGCGAGTGGCACGTTCGTGAAGAGGTGATGTAACTATTTTCTGAACGGTGTAGCCAGCGGTTCGCCGATAAATACCCCCTGGCCGGGCCATTCAACACTTTTCCAGTAGGCTTCCAGAAGTGTCTCACCGTTCAAATAGCGGTCGATCACCACGTTCGGGCGCGGGAACTTCTGTACAAATGCACAGGGTTCTACCACAGTGCCATAGCTGCCGGTGGCGCCGGCTGACAGCCAGCGCAGGCTACTCATCTGTTTGCTGCCCGTTAGTTGTCCTCCCGTGGAAGTCAAATGGTCCGCAATTGCGCCGGGTCGGTAGCGGTTGGTGTCTATGCTTTTCACAGAGGCCAGTCCGGTGAAATAGAACATGACATCGGTACGGTGTTTCAGAATGTCACTGTGAAGGACCTGAATGTTGAAACGATCGGATTGCATCATCTGGATGCCCGGGTAGAAGCGTGCGCGTTCATTTCTCTCTTTGTTGGAAGTGCTCAGCAGGTAGGCGCTGCCATTGGGTTGTGACCAGTCAGCAGCAACACCCCGGTCAATCAATTGTTTTACCGACTCGAAATTATCACCTGCCAGCATTATGGCGGGTCGCCAGCCAAAGTCGGTAAATGGCCGGGTGCTGTTGGTATTGAAGTAGGGGCTGGTCCTGGTTGGCTTGCAACCTATAGCGCAGAATTCTTCATCGTATCCGGCAGCAAATGCTGTGGTGATCGACATGCATCCAACACGGTAGGGGGCTGTCCAGCTCAGTGCGTAGGCCTGTACGGAAGCAGGTGTTTGTCTGTCGACTGCGCCCTTGATCGCCCTGAATGTTTTCGGTGACATGTTGTTGATGCCTGGTTTGAAGCTGACATGGATGACATTGCTGGCAGGTATCCCGCGTTTGGCAATATAGTACTCACCGATGCTTTTACTCAGCGGGTCAGCGTCATTAATGACAATTGCCAGGTGTTGCGGGCCCAGTACAGACGGGGGCGTGTTTTCCGGAATATCTGTGTCTGCGTTGCCGACAGCCAGCAGCCCGAATGCAGTAATCAGCAGGAGCGGCAATGACAGCCAGCGGCGTGTTGTGTTTGGTTTAAGCATCTTCCCGGTATTCAGCAGGTGTCTTGCCGGTCCAGCGCTTGAAAGCGCGCGTGAAGTTACTGGGTTCCGAGAAACCCAGCAAGTAGGTGATTTCTCCGAGTGTTCGATGCGTTTCCCTGATGTAATGCAGTGCCAGTTCCTGGCGGGTGGATTCCAGCAGTGTTTTAAAGTTGGTCTCTTCCTTGTTCAATTTGCGCTGCAGGCTGCGGAGACTTACGTGCAGGGATTCTGCGATAGTTTCCTGGCTGGGGGTGCCGTCATGCAGCCGTTCAATGATACTGGAGCGCACCTGCATGGTGATGCTGTCGCGATCAAATCGTGCCAGGTAGTCAACCACGGCCTGGTCGTTGATACGGGCCAGCTCAGGGTTTGCATTGATGAGCGGGGTATCAACCAGTTGTTTGCCAAAGCATAGCGAATAACAGTCGGCATCGTATTGAACCGGGCAGCGGAAGAACGTTTCAATCTTCCTGGCGCAGTCCGGTTTGGGACGATTGAGCGTGACTAGCGAGGGGTTAATCCTGTCGCCGGCCGTGATGCGGCACATGTGCAGGAAACCGGTGAGGCCTGCATCGAGCGAGGCGTGGACAAAGCTCTCAACTCCTGTCGGTGGCATCAACAGTAACTCAACG